>NZ_JAGJEF010000008.1:0-119778 GCF_018100875.1 Pseudoalteromonas sp. MMG012 | reverse complement strand
GAAAAGTGATAAAAATAACGTGTTCGAGCGCATATCACTCGAAAAGTACTTTTTTAGTACATAAAAAAAACACCCAGTATGTTTTACGTACAAAATAGCGCCGCTTTTAAGTTTACTTTTCTATTTTGAACTTAGGTCAAAGTAGCATGTATTGGCCGTAATCAATTCTCATACCATTAAAGTTAATTCGCTTTCCTGCAAACTAACTTATTAAACTGCTTAAATACATTATTTCATAACGGAACAATGGTGTGCTTTTCTCCTATGAGATATTCGTCGTTCAAATAAAGGATGGACAATCTGCTTTAATTGACGACGATCTTTAAATTTACGCTCTTCTAGCAATGCTTCAAGCTGCTCTATAAAAATAATCGGTTTCATAAAGACATCCCACAATGTAGTGTAAAGATAAAAATAGCTCAGCTAAGCACTTTTGCAATATTAGCAATTAAGTTTTCATCTCTAAAAGAGCAAAGCACTATAATACATCGACTTTTAAATTAAATGCATTCTAATAACCACACTGGAATAGGCTATTCGTAAATCATACAATACAGATAAGTGTATATTTTTTAACCATTTATTTTACAATTTATTATCAGGTTTATATACATATAAGGAATACATCAAAGAAGATAAGGATACAATATGAAATCAATACTATGCTTTTCACTCCTCACATTACCTATAATGGGGTTTGTTCAAGCACAAGGACAACATCACGAAACAAAAGCGCTTAGCTCAAAACACACTGCGCGAATTCAAGCAATCACACACTCAGTAATAGCCATAGATCAGAGTGAATTTGTATATAACAACGAATTGCAAAACGAAGACTGGGATGCCCTCTTCTATAGTAATGCACCACATCTATTAGAATGGAAAACAACCTTACTACATTGGGCTGGACACTCTAGCATTAATCCCAAACTTTTATTGGCATTAATGGAGCTACAGAGCAACGTACTAAGCAAGCCAACTAAATCGAATGTATTGTCGCCTTTTGGCACATTAAGCGACAAAGTAGGTTTTGCTGCTCAAATCCAAGATTTAGCACTAATACTGAATCAACGCTTTTACCAAGTTGAGAAAAAACCGTTTCAAAGCCGCACAAACTCAGCTACTGCAAGTTTGCTCAGCGTGCTAATGAGCGCACAGGTCGTACCCTATAACTCTTTACATGAGTTAGTTAGTATATATGACACTCTCAGCAATACATCTCTCTTACTTTCACAAAACCAAACAGCTAAAATACAGGTAAATCCAAGCAATAGCTTTTATATGAGCTTTCCATGGCCTTCAGGCTACGCATGGTATAGCGGCGGTGCCCATTCAAATACGGGTTCAGGCTACCCTTACTCTTCTTTAGATTTTAATAATGGCTCTGGTGGTTGGGGGAGTAACACTCCTTGGGTGCAAGCTGCCCACGGTGGTACGGTAACTCGATACTCGTCATGTAATATACGCGTAACCCACTCTAGTGGTTACGCCACACAATATTATCATATGAGTAATTTACGCTACCAAACAGGGGATGTAATTAATTCTGGTGCATGGCTAGGTCGTTATGCCAATAAAAAAGACCAAGCACTATGCCAAGGCGGGCAATCTAGTGGACCGCATGTACATTTTTCTTTGCTAAGTAATGGACGCTTCACATCACTGCATAACTGGTACATCAGCAACTATAGAATAGATGTTGGTAACAGTAATTATGATGACAATTGCCGAAATTTTTATTTTGAGAAAAATGGATATAGAACGTGTGCTTGGAGGGCGCTCTATAAATAATACAACCTATAAAGGGCTGTTCAAATACAGCCCTTTATTTTAGTTCTTAATTTAGAGCGCGTTCTACTTGATCGAAATGCGCAATCACTTCAACAATTTCAAGCTCCGCATCTTGATAAGCTGTATCAGATTTAAAGCCAAGTTTAGCAATCGCTTGAACTGTTGCTGGGTGCACTAATAAATCTTTTGCATGATAACAAACGGGGTCATCAAACTTCGGGAGTTTACCATCGGCATGATATCCCGTTTCAATTTCTTCTAATGGCAGTGTCGGGATCACATCTGCTGCTGCATCTAGTGCCCCTAAATATGTTTGGCACTGAGGGTACTTCAAGGTAAATTCCGAAATTAATTTACGAGAAGTTTTGACTAAGTTAGCTGAGCTTTGCTCTAATTCTTGAGCCGTATTTTGAGTTCTAATATCTGCTAACAAGGATTTAGCCTGACTCTTATATGCCTGAAGCGTAGTTTCAGCTTTTTCAACAGGTGCCGACTGTACCTGTGCGACTTCTTCCTTTTCTGAACATGCAGTCAAACTGGCTGCAGCTAGCAAAATTACCAACTGTTTATACATAAGAACCTCAAAGTATGATTGAAAACGATTCTCATTATACTCATGTGTCATTTTATTGAAACAAAAAAAGCCACACTAAGTGTGGCTTTTTCAATATGGATATTAGCACTTATGGCATAACGTCTAAATCAGCACCTTCTTTCTCAACTTCAACAGGAATAAGGTCTTCTTTACTTACTCCCATGGCCACTGCAACTGAACTGGCAACATATACCGAAGAATAAGTACCAATAAAAACACCAAACAATAGTGCAGTCGCAAAGCCGTGAATTGTTTGGCCACCCCAAACAAACAAGGCTACAAGCACAAGAATGGTTGTAATTGAAGTAACTAACGTACGGTTAAGTGTTTGCGTCAATGAAATATTAATTATTTCTAATGTGTCATCAATACGTACTTTACGGAAGTTTTCACGGATACGATCTGAGACAACAATCGTATCATTGAGTGAGTAACCTATCACCGCAAGAATGGCCGCTAGTATGGTTAAGTCAAACTCTAAATCTAGAAGCGAGAATAGCCCCATTGTTAAGATCACATCATGGAACAGTGCAGCAACAGCACCAACCGCAAATCGCCACTCAAATCTAAATGCAACATACAGCAAGATACAAATTAAAGCGGTTAGCATCGCTAAACCACCTTGCTCTTTAAGATCTTCACCAACACTTGGACCCACAAATTCAATACGGCGCATTTCAACACTGCTATCAGCTTGTTGTAAGGCTGCAACTAGCTGATTACCAATTTCTTCAGCTTTAACATCATCACCACGTGGTGCCAATCGAACCAAAACTTCTTGGCTGGTACCAAATAATTGTACTGACGCATCAGCAAAACCATTTTCAGCTAATACCGAACGAATTTTCTTTAGATCAGCGGGCTGAGAAAAGCCAACTTCCACTGCGGTTCCACCAGTAAAGTCCAAACCAAAGTTCAAACCTCGTATTGCCATAGACGCAATCGATGCAACAATCAGCAATGCGGAAAATGCCATCGTTAACTTGCGTGCCGACATAAAACGAATGGTGTCTTTCAATTTTAATAACTGCATTTCGTTCCCCTAAATTGAAAGCTTATCGATGCGTTTACCACCGATGAAGAAATTTATCACCGCACGTGTACCAATAATGGCTGTAAACATAGACGTTAATATACCAATCGCGAGTGTCACTGCGAAACCTGCAATAGGACCTGTACCTACTGAGAACAAAATCACAGCTGCGATTAACGTCGTAATATTTGCATCAAATATAGTACTAAATGCACTATCATACCCTTGGTGTACCGCCTGCTGCGGACTACGTCCATCGGCTAGTTCCTCACGTATACGTTCAAATATCAATACATTGGCATCAACCGCCATACCAACAGTCAGTACAATACCTGCAATACCTGGCAACGTAAGAGTAGCGCCAGGGATCATAGACATTACACCAATGATCAATACTAAATTTGCAGCTAACGCCAAATTAGCAACCAAGCCAAAACCTTTGTAATACGCCAACATAAATGCTAATACAAATGCAAAACCTAGCACCACGGCTGTCATACCTGCCTCTATGTTCTCTTGACCGAGACTTGGGCCTACAGTGCGCTCTTCAACAATTTGGATTGGAGCAACCAATGCGCCTGCGCGTAACAGTAAACTTAAGTTATGTGCTTCAGCTGGGTTATCAATACCAGTAATTCGGAATGAGTTATTTAACCGGGACTGAATAGTCGCAACGTTAATAACTTCTTCTACCTTAATGGGCGGTAATGCTTTACCATTTTCATCTTTTTTGCCTGATGGCTTATATTCAATGAAAACCGTCGCCATTCGTTTACCAACAGCTCGTTTAGTAAAGGCACTCATTTTTGCACCACCTTTACTATCGAGGCTAATACTCACCTGAGGACGTTGATACTCATCAACACCTGATTGGGCACCTGTGATATGTGTACCAGCTAAAATAACGCGCTTCTTCATGACTACTGGATAGCCATCTTTATGATTAATTACTTCAGTTCCAGGGGGTACTCTACCTTGTGCTGCTGAACGCACATCTGCGTTTTCATCTACTTCACGAAACTCTAGCGTTGCCGTTGCACCTAAGATCTCTTTTGCACGGGCTGTATCTTGTACACCAGGTAACTGAACAATAATACGCTCAGCGCCTTGGCGTTGAACATTCGGCTCTGCAACCCCAAGTTGGTTAATACGATTACGAATAATCGTTTCATTTTGTTTGATGGCGTATTCACGAATTTCTTTAAATTTTTGCGGTGAAAGACTCGCAAAAAAAGCTAAATCATTACTGCTATCATTAATAAATGTATAAAGAGGGTAACGCCCTTTTAGGAAACGCTCTGCTGCATCCCTATCTGTATCACCACGCATTACAACTTGAATACGCTCACTACCGGAAACTCGTCGAACGCTGCGATAACGCAGTTTTTCACCACGTAAATCGCTCTTAAAATCTTGCTCCATGGTTTCTAACGCATTATCTAGCGCAGTGACCATATCTACTTCCATAGTAAAATGTACACCGCCACTTAAATCCAACCCGAGTTTCATTGGATTACCACCTAAGTTTTTTAACCACTCAGGTTGAGCTGGGCTCATATTTATTGCAGAAATATACTCTTCACTTAATGAGTCACGCAAAATATCTTGAGCTTTTAACTGCTCTTCGACATTTTTAAAGCGTATTAGCACTTGCCCATTTTCTAACACCGTTGATTTAACAGTGACATTATTATCGTTAAGTGTTTTATTTACTTGATCTACTACGCTTAAATCAGCACTAGCACCTTTAGTACCAGAAACTTGTATGGCCGGATCTCGGCCATACAAGTTTGGTGAAGCATATAAAATGCCCACCGCTAACACAGCGAGAACAAGTAAGTATTTCCACATTGGATACTTGTTTAACACTGGACTATCCCTTTTTTATTGTTATGTATTATAGCGACTTCATTGTACCTTTAGGTAACACTGCCGAAATTGCTGATTTTTGAACTGTTACTTCTGCTTGATCATTTAAAGCCACAACAACAAAGTCTTTGTCATCAGATACTTTTGATATTTTCCCAACTAAACCGCCTTGTGTTAAAACCTCGTCACCTTTGCCCAACGCTCCCATCAAACTTTTATGTTCTTTTACACGCTTCGCTTGTGGACGGTAAATTAGGAAGTAGAACACCAAGCCAAATACGGCTAACATGATCAACATTTCCATACCACCACCTGCAGGTGCTGCGCCTGCCGTGCTTGCATGTGCACTCGACATAAATAAACTCATAATACTTCCTCTTTAATTTTTAAAATTTGCTATTTAATTTGTTGTAGTATCAGCCAGTGGCGGTACTGGTAAATTACGGCGTGAATAGAAATCAGCAACAAATTCATCCAATTTACCTTCACTAATTGCATTGCGCAACCCTTCCATAACACGTTGATAGTAACGTAAATTATGAATAGTATTTAAACGTGCGCCTAGAATTTCATTACATTTATCTAAGTGATGTAGGTAAGCGCGAGAGTACCCCTCACACGTATGACAATCGCACTCAGGGTCTAACGGCCCCGTATCTGTTTTATGTACAGCATTGCGGATTTTTATCACCCCGCCTGTAATGAATAAATGACCATTACGCGCATTTCTTGTTGGCATAACACAGTCAAACATATCAATACCGCGACGCACAGCTTCTACTAAATCTTCAGGCTTACCCACCCCCATTAAATAACGAGGTTTATCTTCAGGCATTTTATATGCACAATTGTCCAAAATACGAATCATATCTTCTTTTGGTTCGCCGACTGACAAGCCTCCGAGTGCATAACCGTCAAAGCCTATTTCTTCTAATCCTTTTTGTGATACCGCACGCAGCTCAGGGTACATGCCTCCTTGAATGATCCCAAACAAAGCGGAAGGGTTATCACCATGTCCTTCTTTTGAGCGTTTAGCCCAACGCAATGATAATTCCATTGAATCACGCGCTTCTTTTTCAGTCGCTGGGTATGGCGTACATTCATCAAAAATCATAACAATGTCAGACCCTAAGTCACACTGTACCTGCATCGCTTTCTCAGGTGACAACATTATTTTCTCACCATTAACCGGCGATTGAAATAAAACGCCTTCCTCAGAGATTTTACGCATCGCCCCTAAACTAAATACTTGGAAGCCACCTGAGTCAGTAAGAATTGGTTTATCCCAATTCATAAAATCGTGTAAATCACCATGTTGTTTGATGATTTCAGTGCCCGGACGCAGCATCAAATGAAAGGTGTTACCTAAGCAAATTTCAGCGCCAGTGCCTTTTAACTCATCTGGCGTCATACCTTTTACTGTACCGTACGTACCTACAGGCATAAACGCGGGGGTTTCTACAACACCACGGTCAAAAATCAAGCGGCCACGGCGCGCTTTTCCGTCAGTACGATCTAATTCAAATTTCATTATTACCTCAAAGTCGGAAAAACAGTCCAACATAAACAGCTATTAACAGTTAGTCGTTAATAATCAGGTTAAAAAATCTGCTCGATTCTACCTTGTTTATGGGTGCAATTCTAATTATTGGGCCGAAATTTGACTTTTAAAGCAAGTGAAGACTAAAAGTGATGATTTTGTTAACAAGCCCAGTGAGGTCTGGGCTTGTTTAATTACTACTTTTGGGTTTGTTTTGTTAAAAACATTGCATCACCGTAACTGAAAAAACGGTATTGCTCTTCAACCGCAGTGTGATATGCACTCATAATATGCGCTTGGCCAGAAAATGCGCTCACCAACATAATTAGAGTCGACTCGGGTAAATGAAAGTTAGTCACCATTGCATCCACGACTTGAAACTCATAACCTGGGTAAATAAATATATCAGTATCACCATAAAACGCTTTTAACTCGCTGTCACTTGCTTTGGCTGCTGATTCAAGTGAGCGTACTGAGGTTGTTCCCACAGCAACAACTCTCCCCCCTTTGGCTTTTGTTCTCGCAATGGCTGCAACCACATTATCTGGCACTTCAATATATTCAGAGTGCATAACATGATCATCTATCTCATCTACACGCACCGGTTGAAAAGTCCCTGCGCCGACATGTAGCGTAATAAAAGCAGTTTCAATCCCTTTGTTTTTAATTTGTTCAAGTAGCGCTTCATCAAAGTGTAACCCAGCTGTTGGTGCTGCGACTGCACCAGGTTTCTCATTGTAGACGGTTTGATAGCGCTCTTTATCTTCATCTTCATCAGGTCTGTCGATATAAGGAGGCAACGGCATATGACCAATATCATCTAAAATAGTTAGCACGGTTTGCTCACCCGCAAATTTTAATTCAAACAGTTCTCCATGACGCGCCACCATCGTTGCCTGAGCCTTACCTTCAAGAATAAGTTCAGTGCCAGGCTTAGGTGATTTGCTAGCACGTACATGTGCCAGCACCCTATGCTCATCAAGGACCCGTTCAACCAGTACTTCTACTTTACCACCTGACGCTTTTTGTCCAAACATCCTAGCAGGGATAACTTTTGTATTATTAAACACCATCAAGTCATTCGGTTCGAGCATGTCGATAATGTCTTTAAAGGTTTTATGATCAAGCTGGCCACTATTACCGTTTAAGGTGAGTAAACGACTACTTGTTCGTTCTTTTTTAGGATGACGAGCAATTAATTCATCTGGTAATTCAAAGCTAAAATCAGCAACGCGCATGGCAACTTCTCTCAATATCTTAATTGGCGCCAAGTCTAGAGATCCTAAAAGCCTAAATCAAGTGCTTGTAACCTTGCAAAAATAGCATTAACCTAGCCTGATTGCTGGCTGCTGACAAAAAAGCGCAACGCACCAAAGGAGTTGGATATGCGAGTTACACTAGATAGCCAATTAGAAACAATTACTTGTGACATTACTATAGCTAGAGGTACGGATTGTTACTAAAGACTGACATGGGTTTAAGGTTGTAACCATGGCAAGACAACTTAACTTGCTAATTGTGAACGCGAGCAATGAAGAACGCTGCGCGATAAAACAAACACTCTCTAATTTAGATGTGTTTCAATTCATTGAACGTGCAGATAGCCAAGCTGCTTTACAAGTATTAAAGAAACAAGCGGTTGATTTGATCATAACGGGGTTAGATGTCGGAAAAATAGATGGCTGGCGCTTCGCTAGGATGATCCGTTCAGGGTTACTTCAAACCCCAAAAAATACGCCGATTGTTCTCATACCGCCGATTTATTGCGAGCGCATTGCCGAAACAACCGCCCGCAGCTACAGTATCGATGCAGTATTACCATTCGAACGCCAAGAGATGTTGCCTCAAGTTTTAGCTAATGTACTATCGACACATTTAGAAAAAAGTAGTCGTTTGGATCTATTATTACTCGAAAGCGATACTCAACGAGCCAATGAAATTTGCCAACATTTGGCACTGAACTTCTCGTGTACACATGTCACAACAGCTAATGCCGCGTTATCGCAATTTTTACAACATCAATACTCTATTGTACTGCTAGATGCTACCGCCACCCATGCTGAAGCGGCTAAAGAATTAGTTGATAGTATTTTAGAGCACAACCCCAACCAAGCAATCGTCACGATTATCGACAATAAAGACGCTGATTATGCTGAGCAGTTGCTACTTCTGGGTGTCACTGACTTTGTTCGTGCACCATATGATATTTCTATGCTCGGAAAAGTATGTGATCATGCCGCTCGACGCGAAGATTTCATGGTGAGTTATGCCGAGTTTGCCGATAAAGTCTCTTTGTTAAGTCGCAGTGAACATCGCTATAAAGAACTTTTTTCAGCACATCAGCGTATCTTGTTACACTTAAACACCGTAGTTATGGAACTGGATACACAAGGCCATATACGTTTTATAAACCCAGCTTGGGAGTCTCTCTCTGGGTACCGAATAAAAGCCAGTATTGGTAAAGGGTTGTGTGATTATTTTGGTATAGAACATCAAGAGACATTACAAAAAACACTTGGCAATATCTTATCTGGTGAGTTACAACATGCTCAACTAGAGCTTAAGCTTGTTCACCAACAAGCGCACAGTATATGGACAGAATGCCGCTTTCAATTGATAAAAAATAGTACCAATCGAGCGACAATCACAGCTACTTTAGACAATATTCATGAACGTAAGCAAGCCGAATTACAGTTGCGTCATCTCGCGCTACACGATACTTTAACTGGCTTGCATAATCGCTACTATTTCGATCAGCAATTGCAGTTGTTATGCAGTAAAATTGAACCTAACTCGACAACCGAGCACGCCCTTTTATACATAGATTTAGACCATTTCAAAATCATCAACGATAGTAAAGGCCATCAACAAGGAGATATCGTATTAAAAGAAGTGTCGCAACTATTTGGCAGCAATATCGATGATGAGCATTTAATTTTCCGTATCGGCGGTGATGAATTTGCAGTCATTTTAAAAAATATTAATTTACTCGATGCCCATTTAGCGGCCGAAAGTATCTGTGTTGCTATCGAAAAACATATTTTTCATTCAGAAGAGCATAGCTATTCAATTAGCTGCTCTATTGGACTGACACAAATAACCCCCAGTAACCATGATGCAAATGAGTGCCTTAAACAAGCTGATATTGCACTTTACATAGCAAAAAATTTAGGTCGTAACCTAGTACATTGCTATAACAAAGAAGACGCTCAAAATAACACGTTACAGACGGGACTTGAGTGGGGCCACAGTGTGAGGCAAGCACTGCAAAATAACCATATCGAACTACATTATCAAGCTATTTGGGACTTCAAAAAGAACACGGTTGCTTACTATGAAACCCTCCTGCGTCTAAAAATTAATGATGAACTCGTTTATCCAAACCACTTTATTCCCGCTTTAGAGCTGCTCAACGATACTTTCCTCATGGACAAGTGCGTAATTAAACAAGCCATTAAAGACGTTGCAGAGCATCAGGAGCTCAATCAAATTGCCATTAACCTCTCTGCACACTCTTTCTTAGATGAGCGCTTATTACCGCATATACAAGCGTGTTTGATTGAATATCAAGTGCCTGCTGAACATATTATATTTGAAATAACTGAATCAGCGAGTATTAACAACTTAAACGCAACACAAACCATGATAGCTAAGTTAAATCAGCTTGGTTGCCACTTTTCGATTGATGATTTTGGTACTGGATTTAGCACTTTTAGCTACTTAAAACAGTTGCCTGCGCAGCACGTTAAAATTGACGGATCATTTGTTCGAGATATGCTTAATGACCCCATTGACCTCGCATTGGTAAAAGCGGTACATGATATAAGTCACTCATTAGATAAACGCTCTGTCGCTGAGTATGTTGAAAACATTGAGATTTTTTTAGCCCTTAAAGACATAGGTGTCGATTATGGTCAAGGCTATTTCATTGCTAGACCCATGCCTATTTCAGCGTTAAAAGACAATTTAGAAACTATTTTAGCCAGTAAAACAAGTTGATAAAAAATAATTGCAAGGGCCCTCTTTTCCTTGTCAAAAAATCATCTATAATTACTCTAATGTGAAGATGTCCACCTAAGTCATTGATTTATTCTTTTCTAGTGGACATTCAATGGATTGAGCTACATCACGCTATGGATATCGAGGAGTGTTATTATGCTACTACTGATTTCATTTTTATTGACGGTTCATTTTATCGTCGCACAGCAATGCTACCGTATCTCACTAAATAAAGGTTACCCGAACAAGTTGTTTATAACACTTGCACTAATACCTTACTTCAATTTAGTGGTGTGGGTATATTTATTGTTTTTACCAAATCTCAATAGTGCTAGGAACTTTGAACAGCCACTATAAGTGATCAATTAACATTAGTTAGTCTCTTTAATGGGTGCGTGATGCACCCATTTTTTATTTTGTTTACTTACACTGTTCAGAAACAAATACACCCACTTGCTCACTGAACAGTCTAAAGTCACGAATTCGACCTGTGGTTTTTCGCCACAATAATCCAATTTCGCGATAGGCATCTGCTTGAGAAGCTTTTGCCGTCATGTTTTTTCCATCTAAAATGCCCGCATTAATTGCCATTTTAGGCAAAAACGTCACACCATTTTGATACTCCACCATACTTAATAAGGTATGCAAATTTGCAGCTTCAAAGGGGTTTATGCATGCACTGCGGTTTAAATGACATGCGCTAAGTGCATGGCCTGTCATACAGTGCTCCTTTTCTAGTAAAAACACACTTTGTTCTGGCAATAAATTAAAATCTTCAACGCCGTCGGCTACGAGATACTCTTTGTGGTGCACCAGAGAAAAGTGATCTTGCGCTAAAATTTGAGTGTGAAATTTGTCAGTATGATAAGGCAATGCAAGCATGCCCATATCAATATGACCATGCTCCAGCTTATCTAACAGGCGATCACTGGTGTCTTCGACCAAAACAAGTTGTAACTGCGGGAATTGTTGTTTACAGAACTGATATAGTGGTGCAGCAATAAAACTCGCAATAGTAGGGATCACGCCTAAAGTAAGCTTGCCAGATAAAGGGTGTTTATAACTTTTAGTTAATTCTTTTACGCTCATCATATCCGCAATTATTTTTTTTGCACGAACAACGACCTCCTCTCCGATATCAGTAAACATCAGACTGCGATTTTCTCGTTCTATGAGTTGACACCCCAGAGTTTCTTCCAGTGTTTGAATCGCGCTACTTAGTGTCGATTGACCGATAAAGCATGCTTCAGCAGCTCTGCCAAAATGCTGGTGTTGATGCACTGCGATTAAATATTGAAGTTGCTTGATACTAGGTAAGTTATTCACTGTATAAAACTTTGCTACGGCTTGAGATAGATAGTAGCAGTATAACCTTGATGCCAGGCAAGGAAAACAATTTGCTTATATCAATTGCTTAAAGTGCACTCCTAGATATATGGGTAATATTTTAATATGATTAACACATTTTTATTTGAGGGTACCAACTAGGCAAAAAATGCAAACTTGAAGAACCGTGACTTATAAGCGATTAAAAAATAAAAAGACCCCAATACCTAGAGTATTGAGATCTTTTCAAGCTAAAAGTCTGTTTTATTAATTACACGCCAAATGCGGTTCTTAATATGTAGAATATAACAATAGCAAGGGCAGCGCCAACTGGCAATGTGATTACCCAAGAAACTACAATGTTTCTTACCACTGACATATTCAATGCCGCAATACCACGTGCCATACCAACCCCTAACACCGCACCCACTAATGTTTGTGTAGTAGAAATTGGAAGACCAGTTCCTGAGGCGATAACAACTGTTGAAGCAGCTGCTAATTCAGCGGCAAAGCCTCGGCTAGGTGTTAAATGTGTGATCCCTTCACCAATTGTTTTTATTACTTTTTTACCTAAAATGGCTAGACCTGCAACAATACCGAACCCGCCTAAAGGTAAGATCCACCAAGCAATTGCCGCTTTCTTAGCAATTTCCCCATTGTTTTCAACAATGTTAACAACAGCAGCAAGTGGACCAATCGCATTAGCAACATCATTTGAACCATGTGCAAATGCCATACAACAAGCCGTCAATACCATTAAGATAGCGAATACTTTCTCAACGTTATTAAATTGCATTTGTTTATCAGCTTGTGGATCCATTTTCATACGATCTATCACAAACTTACCGATAATACCGATGACAACAGCAATACCGATAGCCAAAGCATAACCTTCAAAAGTGCCTAAGTTAATGCCTATGTGCTTCAAACCCTTTTTGATCGTTACCAAAGACATAACGAAGCCGGCAAGGCCCATATAGATAGGCACAAAGCGTTTTGCATTCTTTAGTGGCTGCTCTGTGTCAAATATGAGTTTCTGCGCACTCATAAATATGAGATAAGCAATAAAACCTGATATTGCAGGAGTCACAATCCAACTCCCCACAATTCCCGCAACTTTATCCCATTGAATCGCTTCACTACCTACCGCAACTAGGGCAAAACCAATAATGGCACCAATAATCGAATGTGTTGTTGATACAGGCCAACCCAGCACTGACGCCAATAGTAACCATGTTCCGGCTGCAAATAGTGCTGAGATCATACCTAACACCATCAGCTCAGGAATATCCGCAAATGGCGCGGCATCAATGATCCCTTTTCGGATTGTTGATGTCACTTCTCCACCTGCCAGATACGCACCAGCGAATTCAAAGATCATAGCAATAATAATTGCTTGCTTAATAGTTAGTGCTTTAGAACCAACCGAAGTACCCATCGCATTGGCAACGTCATTCGCACCAATACCATAAGCCATAAAAAAACCCACTGCGGCAGCTAAAAGCACCAACATGGTACCGTAGGATGCAATGATATCCATTGTAAAACCTTACTTTTTTAAAACTATTATCTTTAGATTAACGCGCAAGCATTACTTCTAATCTCGAACCAACACGTTCTGCAATATCTGCAAGCTCACCAACCCATTCAATGATTTTATATAAAAACATCACATCAATTGGATTTAGTTCACTTTCAACCGCTCGTAATTCTCGGCGGATTATTATTTGCATATCATCCGTGTCTTGCTCAATTGCATCCAACTCAACTAACATTTTTTCTACCAAGGTCACTTCGCGACCTCTAAAACCGGTTTCCAATAGTTCGTCAAGTTCGTTGATCGCTTTCGATGCCTGTTTTGTAGCATCAACACAACGTTGCAAGTAGGTAAGGAAGTAAACTTGGATAGACTCAGGGATCTCCATTTCACGTCCAACAACGCGACCTGCGATGTCTTTCGCTTTATTGGCGATTTTGTCTTGGTGGGTAATTAATTCCAATAGATCTGTTCGTTCTACTGGCATAAAAAGACCACGAGGAAGCTGTAAACGTACTTCACGTTTTAAAACATCTGCTTCGCGCTCTAGATTGCGGATCTGAACTCGTAGCGCTTCCGCTTCTGTCCATTCCCCTTTGAAAACATGATTAAAAAATGGCACCAAAGACTTACTCGCCTCATGTACTATTTTAATGTGTTCTTCCACTGGCTTAATAGGAGATTTTGCAAATACTCCTAAAAACGCGTTTGTAGGCATAATTGACCCTTAAATCATATTTATATGCTTTGCAGCACGAATTTTACAGCATTAAGCGCCATTGTGAACGGATTTTTATCTATAAGATGATTAAGTCGTGCATAATCGAAATTATGCACGCCTGAAAAGATAGCCCGGTATTAAAGAGATTTTTCTATATCTTCTTGAGAAGTATGACGAATATCTTTTCCATTCACAAAATAAATTACGTATTCTGCAATATTTTGACACCGATCTCCAATCCGCTCTAAAGAACGCACAGACCAAATTAAATCCATAATTTTGGGTATTGAGCGTGGATCTTCCATCATATACGTCATTATTTGACGTGTTAATGCTTCATATTCTCTATCTACCTTTGCATCTTCTTTGTGTACTTCAAACGCTTTTTGTACATCCATTCTTGCAAAAGCATCAAGTACATCATGAAGCATTCGAGAAACTTGGCGGCCCATATTATCAATATTCAGCAGCAAATCTTGTTGATCTTTCGTAAACGAGTCTAACGCTACACGTGCAATCCTTTCCGCTTCATCACCTATACGCTCTAAATCTGCGATAGTTTTAGCAATCGCAACAACCAAACGTAAATCACTCGCAGCCGGCTGACGCTTTGCAATAATACGTGTGCACTCTTCGTCAATGTTCACCTCCATTGCATTGACTTTATAGTCATTTTCACTGACTTTACGCGCCTTCTCGGCATCGCAACTGTTCACTGCATCTAATGCAAGATTGAGCTGCTGTTCAACTAAGCCACCCATACTTAATACATGGTTACGCACATTTTCCAGCTCTTCGTTAAAACGACCTGAAATGTGTTTATTTAAATTATGTTCCACTCTCATTCTCCTAAAAACTGATGCGCTTAACCGTAACGACCTGTAATGTAATCTTCTGTTTTCTTCTTTAGTGGCGTCGTGAATAAAGTATTAGTATCCGCATATTCAATCAACTCCCCCATGTACATAAAGGCAGTTTGATCAGATACACGCGCAGCCTGTTGCATATTGTGCGTTACGATAACAACCGTATACTTGTTCTTTAAATCATTGATGAGCTCTTCAATGACCAATGTTGAAATGGGATCGAGTGCTGATGTAGGTTCATCAAGTAATAATACTTCGGGTTCGATTGCAATAGAACGCGCAATCACTAAACGCTGCTGCTGACCACCAGATAAACCAAACGCGCTATCATGTAGCCTGTCTTTTACTTCATCCCAAAGTGCAGCACCTCGTAACGACTTCTCTACAACTTCATCCAATTTACGTTTATCTTTTATACCCTGTAAACGAAGGCCATACACAACATTTTCATAAATTGATTTAGGGAATGGATTTGGTCGTTGGAATACCATGCCTACATTTCTGCGCAATGCCGCAACATCTACACGCTTATCATAAATGTTTTGCCCGTGTAAGATTATTTCGCCTTCAATGCGACATGTATCAACCAAATCATTCATACGATTAATACAGCGAAGTAACGTTGACTTACCACAGCCTGATGGCCCGATGAACGCGGTAACCTGCCCTTTTGGAATAAGCATGTTCACATTACTAAGAGCTTGCTTGTCGGCATAGTAAAGATCGAGGTTCTTGATCTCCAGTGCGGTTTGCTCTGGAGACAAGTTTGCTAAATCTAATTTCATTTGGCCATTGGCCTGATTAACTTCTGGAGCTACTGTAATCATGTTTTTTACCTACTTAAAATCTTTACTATTAATGCTCAAGTGATCTGAACTTTTCACGCAAATGGTTACGAATACCTATTGCTGTAATATTGAGTGCTATGATCACCGACACTAACAAGAATGCGGTTGCATACACTAACGGCCTTGCAGCTTCTACGTTTGGACTTTGAAAACCAACATCATATATATGGAAGCCTAAGTGCATAAACTTACGATCTAAATGTATATATGGAAAATTCCCATCCAACGGCAAGGTTGGTGCCATTTTAACAACACCTACTAACATCAATGGCGCAACCTCACCTGCAGCACGTGCTACGGCTAAAATTAACCCTGTCATAATAGCAGGGCTTGCCATTGGTACAATAATACGCCATAGGGTTTCTGCTTGTGTTGCGCCCAAAGCCAAAGAACCATGACGTACTGAGCTTGGAATTCTAGATAACCCTTCTTCTGTTGATACAATGACAACGGGTAACGTTAATATTGCCAGTGTCAATGCAGACCAAATTACACCTGGTGTACCAAACACCGGACTTGGTGCAGCTTCAGGGTAAAATAGCTGATCTAATGAACCACCTAACACGTACACGAAAAAGCCTAAGCCAAATACCCCATAAACAATAGAAGGGACACCTGCGAGGTTTATTACTGCAATTCTAATCATTTTAGTTACTGCATTTTTCGCAGCATACTCATGTAAATAAATCGCCGCAACCACACCAAATGGCGTCACAATTACCGCCATTAGCATAACCATAAATACCGTACCGAAAATAGCAGGAAATACTCCCCCCTCGGTATTGGCTTCTCGAGGGTCATCACTCACAAATTTACCAAGTTGAGACAAATAGTGTACAACTTTTGCAAATGTGCCCATATCATTTGGAAACCAAACATCTAACACCTGATAAATGGGTAGTGTAACCAACTCACCGCGCATATCTCTTACAACAACTTGATCACGTTTTGCTTGATTACGCAGTTCAAATAAACGCTTTTCAAAAACCTTATACTCCTCACGCAATGCAACTCGTTGCGCTTGTAAATCAGCAACTCGTTCATCGGTTAATGCGTTATCGAGCTCATAACCTTTTTCTTTTAAACGTAACCTTTCAAGTTCATAGTTAATATGGCCAATGTCGCCATTTTGTAGGTCGAGTGCTTCATCGTTAAGGTCAACGGCGCGCTCAACTAATTCGTGAAGTTTATCAACAGACTGATTTTCAACAACTTGACCATTTTCAACGATATGATCAACGTACCCATAAAAGTTACCATTTTTACTACGCTCGAATACTGCCAGCTTGGCTGGCATTGACTGCTTCATAATATCGGTAGAAAGTACCCATCTAAAATCAAGCTCTACGTACTCTCGGTTACCCGTTTTTACAAGTATACGTTCTATATCTTCAGCATCAAATGCCGATAGATCGTAACCGGCCGCCTCTAATCGAGACTTTGGCACCATTTCTCTGTCATAGATTTCACCTATAACAGTTTGCTTTGCAACCGAACCATTAAGTTCTAATTCAACAACCTCTGATGGCCAGAAAAAGCTCAAGCCTTTCCATGCGATCATCGCTAATAGCCCAAGTACCGATATTAAACTGATACTAACGGCACCACCTGTCATCCAGATCCATGGAGAACCTGACTTAAACCACTGCTTTACCATGTCATGAACTCCCGTAATTACATTGAGCTGTATTTTTCACGTAACTGCTGACGAACAAACTCAGCAATCGTGTTAAATACAAAAGTAAAAATAAATAGTACAAATGCAGCTAAAAATAGAATGCGGTAATGTGAACTACCCACTTCTGATTCTGGCATTTCAACTGCAATATTGGCGGCTAATGTACGCATGCCCTGGAAGATGCTCCAATCCATAATAGGTGTATTACCGGTTGCCATTAGTACAATCATTGTTTCACCCACGGCACGACCTAGACCCATCATGACCGCTGAGAATATACCTGGACTCGCTGTCAGCAACACCACCCTAACCAACGTCTGCCACTGAGTAGCACCGAGCGCCAGTGAACCATTTGATAAGTGCTTTGGCACACTAAATACCGCATCTTCAGCAATTGAGAAAATAGTGGGAATAACGGCAAAGCCCATCGCGATGCCAACTACTAACGAATTGCGCTGATCAAATGTCATTCCCAATTCATTAGTTAAATATTGGCGAACATTGCCATCGAAAACATACTCTTCTACACCACCACTTATCGTAAAAGATAACCAGCCAACCAATAACACGACCGGAATAAGTATGATTGAATGCCAACCTTCGGGTAGCAAATGACGTATATTCTCCGGTAATTTAGTCCACAAGAATGCGGTTGCTATCATCGATAGCGGTAACAAAATGAGTAATGCGACGATTGCGGGTAAGTGTATTTCTATGAGTGGCGCTAACCATAATCCTGCTAAAAACCCTAAAATAACGGTTGGTAGTGCTTCCATTATTTCAACCGTTGGCTTAACAACTCGACGTAATTCGCTCGACATAAAGTATGCGGTGTAAATAGCTGCAGATAGTGCAATCGGTACTGCGAACAACATGGCGTACATTGCCGCTTTAATCGTACCAAAAGAAATAGGTACCAAAGAAAACTTTGATTCAAAGTCATCTGAGGCGGACGTAGACTGCCACGTATAAGCTGGTTCTGGGTACCCTTCATACCATACTTCTTGCCACAATGCAGACCATGTTACTTCAGGGTGTTCGTTATGAATATCAAATATGGATAGCTTATCATCTGCAATAATCAACGCCGCATTTGATCGCGGAGATACAGCAAAAGCGTCAATGGCACCTTGGCTGACTTTACCTTGCCACAAATGCGCTTGGCTCGTTGTATAATAAAGCCCTAAATCACCACTATCCGTTGTTGTAAAGAAGGTACGACGATAAAATTCACTATGGATATCAACATTGCTGTTTTTGCTCGTTTCAAACGCGCGAATTTTATTAAACTGGCGACCATCATCTGTATTAATTTCAAACCACTGGGAAACTTCGCCATTATCATTTGCGAGCATGAGAGAGTTAGCACCGGCTAATAAAGTGGTGCCTACTAAATTGGCATTTTCTTCATTTGCAGCCAAAATTTGGAGCTGTTTAACATCACTAGGATCGCGTGTATCAAATATGTAAACTTGATTTGCTGAACGAATGAATGTCCGTGTTGTGTCTGGTGACATAAGCAACTCATCGATGCGGCTGTCAACTGCCAACTCTGTGCGCTCAATCACCCACTCAACTTCTCCACTGAACATATTTTCTTCCGCGGTAAAAGAAGCAAATATAACGCGCTTATCACTCGTTAATGCAACCACGGCTGTTTTTTCTTCGTAATGACTAAACGCTAAACGTTCAATGGCGTGACCTTCTTCGTCCACTAATAATTGCTGACCATCTAGCGGATAGCTCAAGCGTGGTGTAATGACCCGTTCGTTGCCAGGAAAAGTTACTAAGAAAGAAGGACGTACCAATTGAACTTGGCCATTATCAAGTCCATATGCATATTGCCCCAAAAAAGGAGCACTTTTTGCGAAGCTCGTAACCTGTCCATCTAGATTCGTTGCTAGACTTTTCAATTTTTTACCTGTATTGGCACCTTTAAGCTGAAAAAAGTCCACCCCACCGGTTTTATTCAATAGGTAAGCAATTTCTGTTTGTTCTTCTACGCCAATACCAACATATTGTTCAGTATTTTGCAGTACGATGTCGACACGTTTCTCAACTTTAGCTGACTCCAAAATTGGTTGTACAACATACAATAAATAGAAGAAGATCATCAACAAAGCGATCAAAACCATTACCCCACCAGCGGTAATGCCATATTGTGCGAACCGATCTTTTAATAGACGGCTTCTATCCGTTTTAAAAGACGGTTGCTGCGGATTTGAAGACATCAAAACACCCTTTTATCTTAAAGTTGCGCGCATTATATTTCATCAAGATGACAATTATGTTACACCGTGCATGTTACATGAAGCTAGGTATAACATCATGTTTTTAGGTACGGATTTTTCAACTGGAAAGTTGCATAAACTGAAGAAATAAGATTGACGTATAGCAGTTTGCATTTGTTTACATTTCAGCGTTGAATTTATTGGACAACCACAAACACTGAACTAATCTATAAATGCATTATCTACCTTAGTAGGCTATGTATAAGGATCATACCCACTTTGTTGTAGCCGCTTTTTTCAATGCCTTGTCATACTTAACAAGGCTACAATAATAAGAGATACGCATTATGAAGCAGTTAGTACTAACCATTATCGGAAAAGATCGACCAGGTCTAGTTGAAGAAATATCTTCAACATTACTTTCACACCACGGTAATTGGCTTACCAGTAATTTAAGCCATTTAGCAGGCCAATTCGCGGGCATTGTACAAGTTGAAATTGCTGAAGAGCATTTACAGGAAATTCAAGATGCTTTAAAAACGCTTGCAGGCTTAGAAATAAAAATAGAGCTAGGTGAGCTAGAAGCTGCACCTGATACACCCGAAACATTAAACCTCGTTATTACCGGCAATGATAGACCCGGTATAGTACAAGAGCTTGCTTCTGTGATCCGCCATAAAGGAGCAAACATCACGCATTTAAATTCTCGAAAACAAAGCGCGCCAAATTGGGGGGTACCTATATTCAGTGCGTTTGCAACAGTTACCTTGCCAACTGGCATGCACAAAGATAATGTTATTGATGCATTAGAATCAATAACCAGCGATTTAATTGTCGATATTGAATCGGATTAACCCCATATCGATTTCGTAAATAGTTAGTCATGACAAGCGTTAAGGCTTGTCATGAAAATGTCACACCTTGGACCTATATTACTTTTAATTTCTTCCTAAAGAATTAAAAAATGCAGGCGACCTCTCATCCTACTGAAACGATAAGTTACTTTTCAAAAGAGCTCAGTTGGCTTTCGTTCAATGAACGAGTTCTACAAGAAGCAAAAGATAACAGCAATCCAATAATAGAAAGAATGCGATTTTTAGGTATATTTTCCAATAATCTAGATGAATTTTTTCGAGTTCGTGTGGCCGATGTAAAGCGGCGTGTATTATTAAATAAATTATCCGATGCGCACTTTGATGCCGATGAAGCACTACTTGCTAATATTAATAAAAAAGTACTTGAACTCGGAAAGAAATTCAACGTGGTTCACCAGCAAATATTGGCCGATTTAGAAAAGCACAATATTCATGTGGCACAGCCCCGTGATTTATCGGAACTGCACTTAGCGTGGCTTAAACAATTCTTTAAAGACCAAGTATTACCACAGATGTCGCCCATGCTATTAACTGAGAATAAAGATTACTCTAACAATATCAACGATACGATGATCTATTTTTTTGTGCAAATGCTCGGAGAAAAGCAACATCACGCATTACTTGAAATCCCCACAGATCGCATTGAACGCTTTGTTCAATTACCCCCAGAAAAAGCCAAGCGTCATAAAACAATTGTGATGCTAGACGATGTCGTTCAATATTTCATAAAGGATGTTTTTAAAGGCTTTTTCAATTTTGATAGTATCGATGGCTATGCAATAAAACTGACCCGAGATGCAGAGTACAATCTAGATAACGAAATAGAAGAAGGCCTTTTAGATAAAATGTCTAAAGGCTTAAAACAACGCTTATGTGCGGAACCCGTTAGGCTCGTATATGACCAAGCTATGCCCGAAGAAATGCTTAAAACCATGAAAAAGCGTCTCGGTGTTACCCATCAAGACGCCCTGATCCCCGGAGGCCGCTATCGTAATTTTAGAGACTTTATTTCGTTTCCAAATGTTGGACGGAAGCATTTAGAAAACGCGCCATTACAGCCATTACAAAGTGCAGCCTTCGACGCACATGGCAGTGTATTCAAAGCGATTTCAGAGAAGGATATTCTGCTTTATTATCCCTATCATACCTTTAACCACATGTTGGAATATGTACGCCAAGCTGCTTTTGATCCCAAAGTTACACAAATAAAGGTGAATATTTATCGAGTTGCCAGTCGCTCTCGGTTAATTTCATCTTTATTAAGTGCAGCCAAAAACGGCAAGAAAATAACCGTCATGGTCGAGTTAAAAGCCCGCTTTGATGAGCAAAATAATATTGAATGGGCTAAATTACTTTCCGAAGCTGGGATTAAGGTAATGGTCGGTATTCCTGCATTAAAAGTGCATAGCAAACTCTGCGTCATTCACCGTAAAGAGAAAGGGAGAATAGTAAAATACGCGCATATCGGCACCGGCAATTTCCACGAGAAAACAGCGAAGATTTATACTGACTTTAGCCTATTTACAAAACACACCGATATATGTAATGAATGTGATAGCGTTTTCAAATTTATAGAAAGCAGCTATCGACCCTTTCATTTTGAACATTTGATGATTTCTCCTGTCAATGCACGAGATCGTATTCTTGATTTAGTCGACCGTGAGGTACGACTGTGCGAACAAGGAAAGGTAGGTAAAATCACAATAAAGATAAATAACCTAGTTGATAAGCAATTGGTAGATAAGCTGTACTTTGCAGCCCGTCACGGTGTTAAAATTCGTATTATCGTAAGAGGGATGTGTGCATTGGTCCCTGGTTTACCTCGTTTTAGTGACAATATCAAAGTTATCAGCATCGTTGATCGGTTTTTAGAGCACCCCCGTGTTATGGTATTTGAAAACGATGGAGATCCTCAGGTCTATATTTCATCTGCTGATTGGATGACTCGTAATCTTGACCACCGTGTTGAGGTAACTGCACCTATCTATGATGACGAATTAAAAAACGTCATCATAGAAATATTGGAGCTGCAATTACGTGACCGATGTAAAGCTAGGGTCATTGATAAAGAACAAAAGAACCTCTATGTTCGCAGAGGTAATAGCAAAAAGATCCGTTCACAGTTGGCAATATACGACTATCTAAAGAAATGGGAAAATAGTAAGAGCACACAATGACAGAATACCCCTCTATTGCCGCCGTTGACTTAGGCTCAAATAGCTTTCATTTATTAATTGCGAGAGAAGTCGACGGACGCTTTCAAATATTACATAAAGAAAAGCAAAGAGTGTACCTCGCTGCAGGACTAGACGATGATTTCTACCTATCATCCGAAGCAATTGAACGCGCATTGCATGCGTTAAAACAGTTTGCAACAACCTTAAAAAGCTTCTCTCATAGTCATGTACAAGTTGTTGCTACATACACATTGCGCAATAGTAAAAATATTCAACATTTTTTACACAAAGCTCAGCAATGCTTCCCATTTAAAATCAATGTTATTTCGGGGCAAGAAGAAGCACGCCTTATTTATCAAGGCGTCGCTAACTATATTCATAATGAACACAACAGATTAGTTATTGATATTGGTGGAGGTAGTAGTGAACTCATTATTGGCCGACATTTTAACCACCTCTTATTGACAAGCCGTAATATGGGTTGTGTTAACATGACGCAGCAGTTTTTCTCAGATGGTAAGTTAACAGAAAAACGCTTTAATAAAGCACTAATCAAAGCTGAGCAAGACTTAGAAGTAATTACAGCTAGTTATTTAAACAAAGGTTGGGAAACCTGTTTAGGTACCTCAGGTACCATCAAGACACTGAGCGCAATCAATCATGCTTACTTTAATGAGTCACACCTCACTCTGAAAAGTCTAACACACATCAAAACACTCATATTTGAACAACAACAATTACAACTATTGGTGCTAAAAGGGCTTCCTATTGAACGCCGCAGTAGTATTGTCGGTGGCCTCATTGTATTAATTGCGATATTTAAACAACTCAACATTCACTCTTTAGAATACTGTGATTTTGCATTACGTGAAGGACTTATGCATGAGGCCCACCAGCGTAAAGAGTTTGATATTCGTGCCCGTACTATAAATACTTTATGCGAGCACTACACTGTTGATACAGCCCATAGCGATAGCATTTGTCAAACTTTACGACAATTTTTTGCCGCAACAGAACAAAGCTGGCAGCTTAATAACTGTGATTTACAGATTTTATGCTGGGCTGCACAACTTCACGAAGTTGGTTTGACTATCAATTCATCAGGCTTACACAAGCATAGTGCTTATATTATTATGCACAGCCAACTTCCTGGTTTTACACAAGAACAACAACTATTACTCAGCACTTTAATTCGTTTTTACCGAAAGAAAATCAAACCAACTGACATTCACGCACTTTTTACTGAGCAACCAAAGAACTTTGCTAAACTATTGACCTTGCTGCGCTTAGCAATAATTTGCAACCAGAAGCGACAGTATCAACAAACAGGTAAGATAGAATTACAAGCACGAGAAGACACACTGAGCATTAAACTCGATGCAGATTGGGCTAACAAGCACTCGATTTTATTTGCTGATTTACAGCAAGAGCAACGTTATCTAACACCACTCAATATCAATTTGGCTCTAATTTAATAAAGTGATGTTAAACGTGCACCACGGCAAAGATATCATCTGCATAAGTCCGGCTTTGCATCGCTAAATCAAATAAGTGCGTTTTATTCGTCGCGGGTCGAATGGCATTCAGAATGGCTTCAGCCTCTTGCCAATTATTATGCTCAATTTCTAATGCTAAGCGCAACGCGCCCCCCATAAGTCCTTGATAATTTAATAACGCACTACTTAATGAACTATCTAAAGAAAACTCAGAAATAACCACCGACAACTCAATCTCTAATATGGCATCTAATATTGACATTAAACCGATTAAATAGCCCTGCTCAGCCATTTCATCTCCACCCGGTGCTAGAAATAGTTCAATAAACCGAGCTCGCATCAAGCCCATTTTTGTCAACTCTGCTGGCTTATCAAGCCCGAGCTCACTCAGTGCTAATACTCGAACAAATTGGCGTATCGCATCCTCACCCAAATACACAACAGCTTGAGCAATCGACTTCATTTCAATTTTATTATCGCCAGCTTTCGCATTTGCTAATTTTAGAATTCTTGCTGTTAAGCTTAAATCTTTCGCAACTCGCTGCTGAACTTCTTTAAAACACAAATTCGTTTTCGCTGTGCAACGTAGTAAATCGAAAATTGCGGCTTTGGAGGGTTCAATGTTGCCATGGTTTAACATTTCTGGACGAGCGAAAAAGAAGCCTTGGAAATAATCGGCCCCAGCAGCATGAATAAAGTTATATTCCTCGAGCGTTTCAATCCGTTCCACAACTATTTTTACATCCGGATAGGTCCGTTTTAACTTTTTCAGCATCATCGTTGTTTTAATGATTGGCTGCTCGACTTCTAACTTAATATAATTCATAAGTGGCAATAAGGGTGCCCAACGTGCGTCCCCGTCATAATCATCTAAAGCAAAATGATAACCCTGCTTTTTTAGTCTTACGACCGTTTCAACCAACTCGGTAATATTTTGCGAGCGTTCGACGATTTCTACAATTAGATTTTCAGGATTAAGTAACTTTGGGAGCTCATGTAATAAAGATTCATCAGAGAGGTTAATAAATGCTCTATGCCCTGCAGCAAGCCGATCAACGCCTACAAGCATTAACGAATTGAAAAACATTCGGCCCGTGGCTTGACCGTCGGTCACGCCAGACGGGAAAGCATTGTTATCTGAATCTCGATACAATAATTCATACGCATAGATATTTTGAGCTTTATCAAGTATTGGCTGGCGTGCAATATATTGCACTGAAGAATTTTTAACTTTTGCGATCGTGCCACTCATCAACATCAATACCCTTGTTTTAACTAATGAAGCTCGGGAACTATCAGAATACGATATGCATGTAAGCTGAGCAATTAAAAACTCATGTTCTTATCAATAATTATCAATATACGTATAAGCTTATAAATAAACTTTACACGCATCTGGTATTCCTTTACACGGTTTTGAACTAACATTGTGATATGAATGTACCAAAAAGAATAGTAACCCTTTGCTTAGTGTGCGCTGTTTGGTCATCAAACGCACTCACCAAAAACCACTTAGAGTATAGCTTAAGTGGATCAGGTAACTATTACCCTTATTACACACATGACCCAAGGGCTCCTGGCATACTTCCTGAAGCAATCCAAGCAATTTTAAAAGAAGCAAATATTACAGGGGAAGATCTCCTCTTGCCAGCAAAGCGCACCAACTATTACTTACAGCAGCAAAAAATAGACTTTGATTTAGTGAGCCCTAGCTGGCTAAAAGACACTGAGTTAAACAATCCACAATATATATTTTCCATTGCAATATTACCAATCTCAGAATACATTGTGACTCGTCTAAAAACACATGTTCCCCCCTCTCTTGAGCATATGATTGTAGGGACGGTTCGAGGTTATTATTATCATAATGATGAAGTGTTTGAACGCGTAGATTTCAATTCTGAAAAAGAGTTGATGCTTGCACTACATCGTAAACGTGTTGATCAAATCATAATCGGTAATTTGCCAGCACTATATTGGTCTAAGAAACTGAATATTCGATTTTTTATGGCTGCAATACACTCTCAAGGGTATATCCACATGCGCTTATTGTCTAAACATAAACACCTATTGCCAACCATAAATAAAGCAATTGAAGCTTTGTCAAAAAAAACCTACTTTAAGAACATTGAACGAAAGTACTTACAATCTCTAAGCGCCACTAGCGAGGGTCCATAATAATCACGTATAATTCCACTTTCATTTATGTTTGTAGGAATAAATTATGAGTATCGCCGCCACTTTAGCTCAAAGAAGCAACGGACAATGTGAATTATGTAGCAATAATACAGGTCTTGACGTTTTTGAAGTACCACCTGTAAATGAAGCTCACTCAGATAAATGTGTGTATCTATGCTCAACATGCAAACCTCAAGTTGAGGGCAATGAAACGCTACAAACAAATCATTGGCATTGCCTAAATGATAGCATGTGGAGCCAAACACCAGCCGTACAAGTCGTTGCTTTTCGTCTCTTAAGCCAATTGGCTGTCGAGCATAGTTGGGCACAAGATGCGTTAGATATGTTGTATTTAGAAGATGACACGCGAACTTGGGCTGCTCAGGTACTCGCAGATGAAGATGAGATTGTTCATCTGGACAGCAACGGTGTACGACTCAATGCAGGCGATACCGTAGTGCTAATTAAAGATCTAGATGTAAAAGGCAGTAGTATTGTGGCAAAAAGAGGAACCGCAGTGCGTAATATTGGCCTAACCTCTAATCCGGACCATATAGAAGGTCGAGTTGATGGTCAACGCATTGTTATATTAACTAAATTCGTCAAAAAGTAACTCGGATTCAAAGTGGTGCCGCTATATGACAATAGGGGCACCGGCTAACTTATTCTTCGACAAGCTGTTCGCTGCGATAAAACCCATTTTCATCACTCAAGATGTCAACCAACTCAGGTAATACATCGTCCATAGTCGCTTTCAATGTCCAAGGGGGGTTAATGACTATCATACCCGAAGCTGTCATACCATGTTCTTGAGTATCGCAACTGGTTGCCAATTCAAACAGTTGAATATTGTTAATACCTGACTCCTTAAGCGTCTCTTCTAACAAGTCAATACGCTCTCTATCCACAACTGGGTACCAAATCATATAAGTACCAGAGTTAAAACGTTTATGTGCTTTAATGATCATTTTCGCAGCTTGCTGATAATCCGTTTTTATTTCATACGGAGGATCCATTAAAACACATGCACGTCTTGATGCAGGTGGTACCAATCCAAGTAGCCCTTTAAATCCATCTTCACCACGGACTCTTAAAGACTTTTTATGTGACAAATTCTCTTCTAAAAGCCCCAAGTCTTTAGGGTGTAATTCAAAAAACCAGCCTTTATCTTGACGTCTTAAAAATTGCTCAGCCATTTTCGGCGAACCCGGATAATACAACAAGTCTGTTTTATTGAACGATTTAACCAAAGTAACAAAATGCGCCAACGTTTCATTGCCGCCATCATAGTGCCAAAGCTTTGCTATGCCGTCTAAATACTCTTGGGTCTTTTGCGCATCACTACTGTTGAGCTCAAAAAAACCAGCTCCGGAATGGGTATCAATGTAATCCAAAGGCTTATCCTTGCGAGTCATGTACTCTAATACTGTCGCAAGGACTAAATGTTTAATAATATCTGCTGGATTACCCGCATGAAATGAATGTCTGTAACTAAGCATAAAGAGACCTTGCTTCGCAATTGAGCAATTTTGCTGAACCGCTTGTGAATAAAATAGGGTATATCCGTCATTATCACCCAAAGTCATAGAAAAATCAGCATAAAGGTGCGTAATGACTAGCATCCTACGTCACTTTGTTTTACATTTGCATGACAAAAATACTGTATAAGAGCGCATTTATGAATAACGACACTCTCCCTCAACTCGAACAGCTGATCGATCAACTCATTGCTCAAAATGAGCGACTAAATAATGAAGTTTCAGGACTTAAAGAACAAAATAGTAAACTAATCGATGAAAATGAAACTTTACAACTTGAAGTACTTGAAAGTGAAGAGAAGCAAAAAGAAACAAGTAGCACTTTAACTAATCTACTTGATAAACTGCAAAGTGCAACCCAGGCGAGCTAATGTCTGAGAAGATCAATCAAGTTGATGTGACTCTGCTTGGCAAAACCCATCAATTTGCCTGTTCTGAGGGGCAAGAAAACGTGCTCCTCGATGCCGCGAATTTACTGAATGAGCGCGTTACCCAAATGAAGCAACGCGCCACAGTTCGTAATGAACAAAATGCATTGCTATTGGCTGCGCTTTATTTGTGTCACGATTTGCAAGCTCTTGAGCAGCAGCAACAAACGCACCATCAGTCGCAACAAATACTAATTGATAAGCTAATATCACACCTTGAGGTTGATTGAAGTCTTTATAAAAAGCGTATTTTCGGTTAAATTATCGACATGAGATAGATGGGTTTTTCTAATTATGCGTTTTTTCATTTTTATACTTCTATTGTGTTTTCCCTTTTTTACCTTTGCCCAAAAGTGGCATCAGATTGATCCTAATACATTTATTATTTCTCCTCCAAAAAATGCAATACAGTTACAAACAAACCTTGCCATACTGACAGGTAAAAATTGCGCTGCGGTTATAAATGCACATGGTGATTTCACCGCCATTGAGCTAACCATCAAGCAAATCAAGAACCGTATAAAAGTCCCTGTTTGCTATTTAATTAGTACGAGTAGCGACATTCATGAAGTAGTTGGCATTGCTTTAATGCAACGTGCATTTCCTTCAGCCTCATGGATTGCACCTTCACATGTGAAACATAACCTAAGCAATTATCAGCACGCCTACAAAGACAAAGTCTCTCAGTACGTAAATAGTTATGAGGTCAGCACTCAAAGAGTGGAAAATTTTGATTTAGAAGGCAAAGCGCTTTGGAAAAAGAAAATGCGACTGGCCAATCAACGGATCCAAGATTGGAAAAGTATTCCTCTTCGCGCTCCCATTGAGGGTAAAAAGCAATTGCAACTAGGTAACCATTTAATTGATATCGAAACGTATTCAGCATTCAGTAAAGAAGATTTATTTATATTCAGTCACCTCAACAATGGCATGTTTGCGGGTACCAGCGTCGATCCGATCCCCTATGTCACACACTCAAAGCTCAATCAATGGCTTCAGACTTTAAGTATTATGGAAAATACATCACAGATTAAATGGCTACTTCCGAGCCATGGAAAACCTTATAAACGTGCCGCATTAAACAAACCTATCACTTTCTTACGCACCGTGATGAAGCACAGTATACGACAAAACAATGCATTCCCTGAAGAATTACTCAAGCGATATCCTAAAAAAGAATTACAGCCCAAACTAACATTGTTATATCAGATTGCCGTGCAGCACAGTCCAAAAAATAATAACAAAACGCTATCTGTACAAATGCCTAATTCCCCGCCTCCTCAATTGTAAAAGGCAAATCCATGCGCATTTTTTATTTACTGACCATCCTTGGAACTTTAAATGGCTGTGCAACAATTCAGCCACAGGAAAATAATACTCAAGCGGTATTTACAGCTCTTACAGAGACCAACAAACCTGAGCCAACAATAGAACCAAGCTCAACCAAGCCGCCAGCTAACAATTTTAAATTACCTGAAGAGCCCCCTTTACTGCCTCCCATAACCAACCTTTGGCAAGTGATAGTTAACCAACTAAGCTTTGATGTCGTACCTACATCTCGGCTGCATAAACGAATTGATTGGTATTTAGCACAACCAACTTATTTGGCTCAGGTCAACAAAAGGGCCGCGCCGTATCTATACCATATCGTGAAACGTGTTGAACAACGTGGGTTGCCTATGGAGCTCGTTTTACTGCCGTTCGTAGAAAGTGATTTTAGGCCCACAGCTGTTTCTCAACAAAAAGCCGTTGGCGTATGGCAATTAGTTGAAGCGACAGCATACCACTTTGGCGCCATATCTGATCCCTGGTACGATGGGCGCAAAGACGTACTCTCCGCGACGGATGCTGCCCTCGACTATTTAAGCTATTTATACAAACGCTTTAATGGCAACTGGTTACATGCAATAGCCGCCTATAACACGGGGGAAGGCCGAGTAAAGAAGGCCATTGACCGTAATAGAGTAAAGGGGGTCAGTACGCACTTTTGGCATTTAAAACTGCCAAAAGAAACATCTGAGTACGTACCTAAATTACTTGCGTTAAGCTATTTATTACAAAAAAAGCACCCAAAATTTACTCGGCCACACCTGCCTAACTACGCGCTCACGACCGCATTAGATGTTGGTCAGCAATTTGATTTTGGCGTTCTTTCTTCCCTAGTGAATGTTCCTAAACAAACAATCCACCAGTTAAATCCAGGCTTTCTTCGCCATCAAAGTTCCCCTCAAGGTCCACATAAAGTATTACTGCCAATGACTGAAAAAAAGCTATTACAAAGTCAGTTCTTTAAGCGTCACTTTAGCCAAACATATACGGTAAAAAAAGGTGATACCCTTTATAGCATCGCTAAGCGTTTTAATACTAAAGTTAAAACAATCACGCTACTCAATAACAAAACGAGCCCCTTATTACATATTGGTGAAGTACTTTCTCTAAATAAAGTGACCCAATCTAATAGTTTACTCATTGATTACGAGATCAGTCCTTACCTTATTGAAAAGAAACAAACCAAGCCCGTCACAATTGAGTATTTTCACCAAATCAAACCCGGTGACTCTTTATGGGAGGTCAGTCAGCTCTACAAGGTCTCGGTCAAAGACTTAATGATTTGGAATGAGATATCAGCACACAGCATGCTCAAACCAGGCAATACGCTGATTTTGCATTTACCCAAGCCACAGTTGGTATCTGAACCTGTAAACACTAAACAGTATTTGTCGGAGTTAGAGGTGCTCGTGAAACCAGAAAGCGGGCCTAGACCCTAGCTTAGTAGTGCATCGTCACGTAAAATGACTGTATAAATTACTTACAGAGACTGATATGCACATTACTAAAGACACCGCTGTTGAATTCCATTACACGCTCAGTGAAGGCGATCAACATATTGAAACGAGCACGACTGATGAGCCGCTTAGCTACATACACGGTAATGACAGTATGCTGCCTGGTCTTGAAAAAGCGCTTGATAATAAAACGACGGGAGATAAATTCAGCGTGACACTTTCTCCAGAAGAGTCGTATGGAGAGTTTAAAGAAGGCTTAGTACAGCGTATTCCAATTAAACACCTACAAGGCTTAGGCAACAATAAAGCTTGGAAAGCAGGTATGTCTGCCATTGTGGAGTCAAACCAAGGTAGACACCAAGTTACCATCATTAAAGTGGGGAAGTTCAACGCTGACTGTGACCTTAACCACCCATTCGCTGGCAAAACTTTAACGTTCGACGTAGAAGTGATCTCGGTACGAGAAGCCACGGCAGAAGAACTCTCGCATGGGCATGTTCACGGTGCCGGTGGTTGTGGACATTAAGCTATGACAAAAGTTGCCATTGTTACCGGTGGCAGCTTTGGCATTGGCCTCGCCATTGTCGAAAAGCTGCTATCACAAGATTATCAAGTCTTTAACCTCGACATAGCCCCCTGTGAGCGTGGCCAGTTCATCCATTGTGATGTCAGTAACGTTGCACAGGTCAACGCTGCAATCGCACAAATCACAGAGAAAAACAAACGCATTGATGTCTTAGTTTCCAATGCTGGAAAACATTTAAGCGCAACGATTGAAGAGACTGATGAGAAAACTCTTGATCAGCTCTTTTCTCTTAATGTAAAAGGTGCATATGCGGCCACAAAAGCCGTATTACCAACAATGAAAGCCCAAAATCATGGGGCTATTATTTTCATTTCCTCAGATCAAGCTCTCGTCGGTAAACGCAATTCATTCGCTTATAATCTAACAAAGTCAGCACTCGCCTCAATGGCCAAAACAACAGCGCTAGATTACGCATCAAATAACATTCGCGCCAATGCAGTGTGCCCTGGCACAATAGAAACCCCACTATTCCATAGCGCAATCGATAAATATTGTGAACAAAGCAACGCAGATAAAGCCACGGTAGTTGCAGAAGAGGCCGCATTGCAACCACTTGGCCGTTTGGGTAAAGCGCAAGAAGTTGCAGCATTAGTGGCATTTCTCGTCAGTGATGATGCCAGTTTCATAACCGGCAGCCTACAAACTATTGACGGGGGGTATACGGCGCAATGATTGCCATTATTGATCCTCACATTCATTTTTTTGATTTGCAAATGGGTCAATATGAATGGCTGGTGGGGGATACCCCGCCAAATTGGGCCAACTTATCTCTGATAAAACAAAACCATAATCCCAATCACTTAAAAAACCCCACTTTCTTAGTGGAAGCAGTCGTGCATATTGAAGCCGGGTTTGATAATCAACACCCTCACAAAGAACTCGAATGGCTTGCGAAGGCAGCTCGGCCATTGCGGTACGGGGCTATTGCCTATATTGATATCACATTAGAGCCGATACACTTTTCTGAGCAGCTCTCTAAGTTGCTTCACGACCCTTGCCTTAGAGGCATTCGTGATATTACTGAAGGCACTGATGCAATACGTTTACTGCACCCCAATGTATTCACAAACCTCTCCACTTTGAGCTGTCACAAGTTATGCTTTGAAGCGCAGTTTGAACTAAACAATCAACAAGTTGCCAACCAAGTTGCCAACTACTGCCTATCATTACCTCACCTATCATTGTTTCTTAATCATGCAGGGTTGCTTGAACGTAATACAACATGGGATCACAGCATGGCTAAGCTATCAAGCTGTCCAAATATAGCGATCAAATTTTCGGGTTTCGAGCACCTTATATCTCCATTATCAAAAAGCACATGTCTACAACTATGTCTTCAATACTTTGGAGATGAACGTATCATGTTCGCTTCAAATTACCCCGTATGTTTGATGGAAAAAAGTTATGAAGAAATATGGCTGGAGTACCGTCAACTTGTTGAAAGTGAAGTGTTATGGAAAAAACTCAGTTACCACAATGCAAAACGGTTATATCGCCTTTAAGATCGTATTTGTACCAAATCATAAGCGGTTAAATCCGGCACTATTGCCTGAAGCCTAGCCTCCGTTTCATCCAAGGTATTTAAGCACTCACAATATTCTTCAGCTTTACTTTCTAGTTGTTGTGCTTTTTTCTCTAATGATTTATCAATTTCTTTCGTGATAATATCCATCCGCTGGCTCATATCAGTAATACGGTCTTCTATATTGCCCTCTCGCGATTTAAACGCATCGCCTAAAGAGACTAAAATCGCTCCTAAAGATCCATGAACAGCTGAGTGAATTTTTTGACTAATCTCTTTCGTGAAAAAATCATCTATCTTCGATAAAGACTGAGGTGCAATAAAGAAGAAATCATCCCCTCTTTTAAACTTATCCATTAAAGCACGCTCAACATACTGTAACTGTGTTTTAAGTACTTCAGGTTCTTTATCTGACATACCTTCAACAACTTGTTCAATCGCACTTAAACCCAAATTTACACCATCCGTTGCTAAACTTACCAATTCAGGAACGGTGTCTCGTATCCCTTTTGAATACTCATATAAAACTTGTGTTTCTTGTTCAGAGAGATCGATCCAATAGCCTTGAATTAAAAGTTGGGTATCATTATTAATTTGTACTCGAGTTTGCCCTTTATCAACAATACGGATCACTGAATCAGTTATAATCAAACCATGCCCAAGCTCAACCTCACACTTCCCCTGAGCAAAGCAAGTAAGTGGCAACATAGACAACAGCAAACTGCAGCGCTTTATGAATGACATAGAATCCCCTTAACTTACATCGCGTCAGAATATCAAACTTTCACGCAATGCCAAAACTATTTGCTGTACCGAACGAGTCGTAGAAATATATCAGATGTTTTGGCTTTAATGTTGTTTTTCCCATCTGAAAACTGGTAAGCCCACGCATGGTCAATTTGTGTTATCGCAGTGGTACTCGTCCAATAGTTTTCATTAAGCGTTCCTGAGAAAATGGTGATATTGGCAGCAGGTTCTACACACTGGAACTCAACAATACTTGCCAACTCTTTTATATTTGGTACATGCCAATCTTTAAACTCCCCAAGCTCATCATTCACAGCGGCACTCAAAGCTTGTTGCCAATTAAGTTGTTGAGCTGTACCTGTACAGCTCTGATCTCCCGAATTATATACTTCGCCAAAATTACACCGTTGCCACATAAGCCCAGTGAAAGAGTCTGTTACAGTGCCTTCTGTTGAGATTGAAAACCTTTCCGTCGGCGACGTACTAACAACGGTTGATATACAAGTTTGCGCTGCTAATAACGACATTGAAGTCATACATATGCAGATTAATATAAAAATTCTCACAAATAACTCCTAAGGTGTTCTAACCAAACGCACATACGCAGTATTCTTTTTCGGGTAAGCTAAATCATTACCTGTTTGCATATCGAGAATAAAAGCTTGGGTTAAACTACGACCATCAACGCTTGTTTGAGTTGTCCAATAATACTGATGATTTAATAATGCGGCAGATGGTATATTTGGGAAGAAGATTGGATCTAATAATTGGTTACCATCACTATGGCCAAAGTCAATAATCCCGAGTAACTCTAAGTATGTTGGAAGGCGCCAATTACTGCCTCCACAAAAATTACTAGCATTAACATCATCTATTAAAGATTGAATACCACAATTGACATTACTTGGGCACGTGGAATTGGCTGGACCAATAATTGAACCATCTTGTGCATTCCCATCAGTAGATAAATACCAAGTATAATGGTTTTTACCATCCCGTATTGATGTATTGGGAACTGTGCCAGTATTGGTCTCTTTTACTTCCCAAATTAAGCCTGTTACGTTATCACGAACACAGGTAAACACGCTCTCAGAGTCTGGGAGCTCATCAGCAAATTGATTCAATTTGGTAAAATCAAAGCCAACTCTACCTGTGCCTGTCTTATCAATTAAATTCGCGACGCTATCGCGCCCAACATCACCATCTTGATTGACAAATGTTGAGTCATTACAAGTAATGACAGAAGTATTACTGAAGCAACTATCCAAGCCCGAATCATTTCGAAGACCTAAAGCTTTGGGCGTAATCGTCACTTTGACACTATCATCTTCAGATAAATTGAGCGGGTCTTTAATAATAACTTTAAAACTGACTTCAGCAGTACTATCGACATTTGGCGCGATAAACGTTGTGGTGCACGACGCAACATCATTAATTACAACAGGTAAGTTACTTCCCTGTTGACTCCAAAGGCATGTATAGCTCCCTGACACACTGACGCTTTTTGACGCATCAAGTGTTACCACATCAAACTCCGTCACTGTTTGCTCATCTCCAGCTTCTGCCAATACAGGGGTATTTGTCGCCGCCAATGTCATTGAAAACTCAGTACCCGCCTCGCCACCTTCGTCATCTTTAACCGTTACACTAAAACGTGCGGTTTGCGTCTGTAATAGCAGTGGATGTACAAATGAAATTTCACTTTCAGTTAAGTCACTCAGTGATAATGTTGGACCTGCCAACTGTTGCCACTGATAAGACACAATCGCTCCGTTTGTATCTGGGTCTGACGATGTTGCAGCACTTAATTTGACCGTATCTGGATATTTAGCTGGTAGCACATCCGGCGCTGTTTGAGTAATGACAGGAATAGGTAATTGATTTTCAGAGGTCACATTGATCGTGATTGTATCAGAAGCAGTTTTATCATTTGGCGCACGGTAATCCACCTGCAACATTATCACGCTATCTGTTTTCACATCTGGTGCCGTTATGGTTACTTCACTTGCCTGTTGAGGGAAACCTTCTAATGCTGGCCCGCTTATAACCTGCCAATTAAACACCCCATCAGCCGGGGAAGCTGAAGCTGCAATCGTCACGCTCGCTTTTTCAACTACGGTGATATTATTATTGACGTTAATACTGGCATTTTCTTGTGCAGGCTCTGAAGATGACGAACCACCACCGCATCCAACTAACAAACTCCCAATCAATAATGGAAGGACTAAACGGTTCAACATACTTCGCTCCTAGCCTGTTACATGTAGCTATCTTGATGAATTCTTACAAATAACTTCGTACCTACTTTACTATAATCCACTTTGTATTCTCGGCCGTCTAAAGACTGAATGAATAACAGCCTTTTTACTTCCCCAAATATATCTGCACTCGCAATATGTACTATTTCTAAATAGCGCTCTTTCGCTTCACGGCGGTTACGAGGCAACTCATCTTTAAACGGAATAAGTCCATTTACTGTGACTTGTATTTTAGGGTGCGACTCCCCGTTAACAATAACTAAATCGAGCTTTTTCTCTTTGTGAATGATCGTGTTACGACCGCTTTTAATATAGGCTCTATCATCGCTCATGGACTGTTCCTGTTACATCTGTTCATTGGTGGCTTGCTCTTCCAACAAGTTTTTAACCACCTGAGCTGGATCTAATTTCCAGCGGTTTAATAAGTATGAAAAACGCCATATATCTCGGTCTAATACATTTGCTGGCAATAGCAAGTCATAGCCCGTCAACGTTTTCAGATTGTGCATTCGATTGGCAAACATCGCGATCAAACCGGTATAGACTTGTCCTGAATCAGAGCAATACTCATCCGATTCAATTAGCCATTCTGATGGGCAGTTGCCATTTTTGCAATGCATTTTAACAGCTTGTAAAAATATATGCCTCTGTTCAATTAATAATTTACCTGCCAATCTCGGCTTTAATGCTAATAAAAATGAATCTATAGAGACCAGTTTAATGCCAACAGCATTTAATTCCAGTAATTCAGGTGCTTCACCAGCTTTAGGTATCCCACTTGAATGCACATTATCGAATGCAATTTTCCATCGCCCAAACTTATGAATATAAACGACGCTTTGTGTACCAAGTACTATACTATAATAAGGTTGTTGGCTTTTCAAAAAACCAAGCAAAATCGAAAAGATAGCAATACTCACCAACGCCGTTTCAACAACACTGATCACACTATCGCGCAAAATCACAAACGCCATAATGATGCAAAGGCATACTGCACCGACGAGCATAAATTCAATACTGTGTTGATTCGCTTGAGCTCTTAATTTAGCTTGCATTTGTTACGCCAACCTCACATATAAAACCCAAAATAAAATACAAACATAATGATCGTCCACGCCAACAATTGTCGTATCTTTTTACATGTTTGACATTCATTGTTTTTTTTCATGTTTAAAAATCAATATTTTAGGTACAAATAAGCCGGTAATTTTAACTTTTACGGCCAACGCACAAATTAACAAGATACCCGACTCCATATTGAAGCGACATATTTTGTACACTAGAGTCATCAATCTCAGTGGTAAAATATCATGTATGCACAACAATCGGGTAAAGCCCTCTTTCCTTTTATTATTTTAGTCCTGATTTGTATAACAGGCTATTTGTATTTGCCAACTTCTCAAGGAAAACCGACAAATATTAAGCCAAATACAATCGTCGTCAGCACAATCACCGCACAAGAACAATCTCGTATTATATCAGTTGCAGCAGTTGGTAATGCCCGAGCCAATCAGGCCATTGATGTTATCAGCTCACAAGATGATTATGTTACACATATCTATTTTGCTGATGGTGATTCAATTCAGCGAGATCAAAAATTGGTACAGCTCTTAGATGCGGAAGAGCAACTTGCCGTTGAAGAGTTAAAGATTCAATTAAAAGAGCAACAAAGGCAGTTATCTCGACTCAATGAATTAGCAAAAACACAATCAGCTGCGCGCTCAGCTTTGGAAGAGCAACGCTCTGTCGCGGATGCTTTATTTACCCAACTGCAAAGCGCTAAAGTCAAATTAGCACAAATGACTATCAAAGCGCCATTTGACGGTGTGCTAGGTAAAAAACTTATTTCAACCGGCAGCTTTGTTGATAGCAATACCAGCATTACTACTTTGGATGATATCAGTGTTATAAAAGTGGACTTTCAAGTACCTGAAAAATATTTGGGCCAACTAAAAAAAGGCATGACAGTCACCGCCATTAGTGATGCTTACAGACACACCACATTTAACGGTTATGTTTCTCATATAGACCCTCGCATTAACGAAACTACCCGCAGTGTTCAAGTGACAGCCGATTTTGCCAACAATAATGCGCAACTTAGGCCTGGGATGTTATTGCAAGTAACACTAGAGTTACGAGCACTTACCGCTATCATGCTGCCAGAAAAAAGCATTATCCCACGGAAAGATCAACACTTTATATACATCGTGGATGATCAAGATAAAGCACAGTTAACGAATGTTGAACTTCACACGCGATTTAATGGCTGGGTGGCTGTTTCTAAGGGCGTAAACATTGGTCAAAAAGTTGTCACCGAGGGCACTACCAAGATACATTCTGGTTCTTCTGTGACTGAAAAGGGGTAACTTGTGAAAATAACTGATACTGCAGTCAAAAGACCCGTATTCGCCATCGTTATTAATTTACTATTACTGACTTTTGGTCTTGTCGCATTTAGTATGCTGCCGCTACGAGAGTACCCTGATATTGAAACCCCCATAGTAAGTGTAAGTACCAACTACACAGGTGCATCAAGTGAGGTCGTTGAAGCAAAGATAACGCAGGTTCTGGAAAACAGAATTTCCGGTATAGAAGGCATTAAAAGTATCAATTCATCTAGTCGGAATGGTCGTTCAAACATCACCATTGAGTTCGATATCGACCGAGATATAGACGCTGCCGCGAACGATGTAAGGGAACGAGTTTCGCGTGCACTCGACAGACTTCCAGAACAAGTGAGACCGCCTGAGGTTTCCAAATCTAACTCAGATGAAAGCCCAATAGCATGGTTTGTACTTAATAGTGAAAGTATGGACACTTTGCAACTGTCGGATTATGCCCAACGCTTCATTGTGGATAGATTGGCTGTGGTTGATGGAGTGTCTAATGTCCGTATTGGTGGAGAGCGCCAATATGCGATGAAGATATGGTTAAACCGGCAAGCAATGGCAGCGAGAGGAATCACTACAAATGATATTGAACAGGTACTACGTCGTGAAAACGTCGAATTACCAGCAGGTGAAATAGAATCTCTAGATCGCGATTTCGCAGTCAGAATTGCCCGCAGTTATAAAAGCCAAAGTGACTTTAATAATTTAGTGATAAAGCGCGGAGAGCAAGGTTATTTAGTTCGTCTTAATGAAGTCGCTAACGTAATACTTGAAGCGGCAGACAACGAAAGTACTTTCAGGGGGAATGGAAAAAATATGATTGGGCTGGGCATTGTGAAGCAAGCCAAGGCCAATACACTTGACGTCGTAGACAACGCACGTCAAGAACTCGAGAAAATCAAGCGAAACCTACCCGAAGGAACAACGATTCAAGACAGTTACGACTCATCTATTTTCATTCGCGAGTCCATTACGGAGGTATACCGTACGCTCGCGATTGCGATGGCTTTGGTGGTCACCATTATATTTTTATTTTTAGGTACGGTCCGAGCCACGCTTATTCCTGCGATTACAGTGCCTGTAGCACTTATTGCAACCTTTATGTTTCTACTGTCAATGGGCTACTCAATTAATTTACTGACCCTGCTCGCACTCGTATTAGCTATCGGACTAGTGGTAGACGATGCCATTGTTATGTTAGAAAATATTCATCGTCGTATTGAAATAGGGGAACCGCCATTACTTGCAGCCTACAGAGGCGCTAAAGAAGTCGGATTTGCGATTATAGCGACAACACTGGTTCTTATTTCAGTATTCGTTCCCTTGGTATTTATGGACGGTCGTATTGGCGCACTCTTTACTGAGTTTGCTATGGCGGTCAGCGCCGCGGTTTTATTTTCAAGTATAACAGCTCTCACTCTGGCGCCGGCGCTCAGTTCAAAAATACTAAAACCTACTAGCAGTAATAATAGATTTAGCCAATGGATGGACGCTCAGTTCTCACGTTTAGAGCGAGGGTATCGTAATGTACTAACTGCTAACCTGAAACGCCGTTATAGCCTTATTTTTACTCTTATCCTAGCAGGATTTACCAGCTTTACTTTATTTCAACAGATCCCATCAGAACTCACCCCTAAAGAAGATCGTGGTACCTTTTTTGTGATGATGAATGGCCCCGAAGGTGCAAGCTACGAGAACAATGAACTAAATATGGCTCAAATAGAACAACGCTTACTTCCTTATGTGGAGACGGGAGAATTGAGCAGAGTGCTTGTTAGGGTTCCAGGCTGGGGTGGCCAAGGCGGTGTTGCGATCATAGGCATGCCAGATTGGGATGAGCGAAAACGTTCAACATGGGAAGTAATGGGTGAGATAAGCACTAAAATGCGCGAAGTAACTGATATTAGAGCTTTTGCTATTATGCGACGAGGAATTGGTGGTGGTGGTCAATCTCGGCCTATTGAATTTGTGCTACAAGGTAATGACTATCAAGAACTAGCACAATGGCGAGATAAGATCATTAATCGAGCTCAAAAGAACAAAGGGCTCGTTCGACTCGACCATGACTACAAAGAAACTTTTCCACAGTTTTTAATTCAAATAGATAAAACTAAAGCGGCTGATTTAGGTGTGTCTATCAGTGATATAGGTAATACGCTTGAAACAATGTTGGGGCAACGCAGAGTCACCACCTTTATCGATCGGGGTGAAGAGTATGATGTCATACTAAAAGGCACAAAAGCTGACTTTGGCGGTCCCAATGATATCGCAAATATTTTTGTCAAATCACGTACTGATGAACTGATCCCTCTTGACAGCTTGATCAGCATCAATGAAGCGGCCACCGCGTCACGTCTAAATAGATACAACAGAATGCGTGCTATAACGATCACGGCAAACTTAGCGAATGGCTATACGTTGGCTGAAGCTCTGGACTTCTTAAACACTGTTGCAGCTGAAGAGAATAATATTGATGGTGCAATAGACTACAAAGGTGAATCACAACTGTTTTATGAAGGTGAATCAGCCATGACTTACGTCTTTATCTTAGCACTAACCGTGACTTTTTTAGTGCTCGCAGCACAATTCGAAAGCTTTATTCACCCACTAGTAATTATGTTAACTGTGCCACTTGGCCTCGTTGGTGCGATGTACGGACTTTACCTAACCGATAGCTCGCTCAATATATATAGCCAAATTGGTATCGTCATGTTAATTGGTTTGAGTGCCAAAAACGGTATTCTGATTGTTGAATTTGCCAATCAACTGCGTGACAAAGGTATCGCATTTGAACAAGCCATCGTAACGGCATCGGTCCAGCGCTTAAGGCCTATCATTATGACTTCACTTACGACTGTAATGAGCGCAATTCCACTCGTTATGGCTGTTGGCCCCGGTTCTGAGAGTCGAATGGTGATTGGTGTCGTGGTTTTTGCTGGGGTGAGTGTATCCACATTACTCACTTTATTTGTGATCCCTTGTGCGTATAACTTATTGTCTAAAAACACACAATCACCAGAGTTTTTAGCGCTACAATTAGAGCAACAGGCTACAGCTATAAAAAAGGTTGAACATGACTAGTATAAAAAAAGCCACTTTTGGTGGCGGCTGCTTTTGGTGTATTGATGCTGCATTTCGTCGCGTTAGAGGAGTTACATCGGTTCGCTCAGGCTATACAGGTGGACACACACCAGAGCCAACTTATAAAGCTATTTGCCAAGGTGATAGCGGCCACGCAGAGGTAGTGGAAGTAAGCTTTGACAGCACCATGGTTAATTACGACACTTTACTGGCTATGTTCTTTACGTTACATGATCCAACCCAGTTAAATCGCCAAGGTAATGACATTGGTACACAATATAGAAGTGTGATTTATTATCACGATGAATATCAGCATCGCACAATCAGTGATACGATCACAAACATTCAGCAACAAATATCAGCACCTATTGTTACCGAAGTCAGCGAAGCACAAACATTCTACGCGGCAGAAGACTACCATCAAGACTATTTTAATGAGAACCCTAATCAGGGGTATTGCAGTATGTTAATTGCGCCAAAAATAGCAAAGTTTGAACAACGATTTGTGAATAACATAGATTAAAACTCCCGTCTAATGAATGGGATGCCATAGAAAGCTTGCTTTCGAACATCCCAAAAAACCATAACACCTTGATTTTTAATAAACAAAAATCATTCACCCTCTTTTATCGCCATCAAATATAATTTAGAAATCGACATAACACAATTATCAAGACACCGTATAGACTTTGACATTTACCTATAAAGACCTCAGACTACGCGTCAAAATAGTGAGGTGCTTAATCCTCTTGTATCGGATAAAGATAATCGGGAAATTAGTGCCGTAACCACCTTGGTTAAATAGTCTAATACTGCCCCCGCAACGGTAATGGCTGAGCAAACATGTTCACCAAAGTCCGGAGACCGGCCTCACTATAAAATCCAGTTTATAATATTGCGGTGGGCAATATGGGATATATCGTGATGCTTTAGCATGACTGTATTTCTCATTGCTCCCCTAATAATGAGATACTTATGCAACTATTTATGTTTTTTGTGTTCGCTTTATTGGTCATACCCACAGTATCAAGCAAAGAGGTCGCGCCCAGTGACAGCACCAACATAGAAATTTTAGAAGTTGAACATACAGGCAGCTATTCACCCTCTTATAAAATTTTCCAGCGTCATGAGTTTATTAATAGTGCTCAAACCTTGTCCGATATTCTAAGCTCTATAAATGGTATTCAAATACGCCAAATCAGTGGACTCGGTAACCCAGTTGCAATTTCTATCCGAGGTTCAAATAGTAAGCAAGTACAATTTTATATTGATGGGCAGCTCGTCAACGACAGTCAATTTGGTGGATTCGATTTAAATCAAATCCCAACAGAGCAAATTCAGAGCATAGAAATAAGTAAAAGCCAAGCCATTGGGACTGGGGCTACTCCCATTGGCGGTGTTGTAAGGATCAATACGTACAATCCAGATAGCTCACAAAAAAAGCTATCAGCCGTCGTCGGATCTTTTGGTCATACCGAATTAAATGCTACGGTCAATACGATTTTTGACCAGCATACTTTAACGCTCGGCGCACAAACGCTAAATACCAATAATAATTACCAATACTTAGTGCCTCAAACGTTTAACAACCCTTCTATTTCTGAAAAGCAGGCATTGCTTAACAATGGCTACAGTAAAAATACACTCTATATCAATGATAATATAAAATTTGAAAACAACAGAGTTAGAATTCACGGGCAATATTCAGATCAAACGAAAGAGTTACCGAATTATAGAAATAACTCCCCTGAAACCACATCCAATTTAGCCACTAAAACATGGCGTCTCGGCTATTTGCATACGTTGCATGATATACATGCTTATGTACCCAGCATTGAGCTGGATAGCTATTATCAAGATAAGAGTGAAATTTATTTAGACGCCCCCAACGGAGTTTCAGAGCAAAGTTATCATTATAACTCTGATAAAAAACATGTGAGCGTAAAGCCAACGGTTATCTGGGACAGTTATACATTTACACCTTTTATTACCCTCACCGACCACGCCTTTCAGTCCGAACAATTCATAAATGATCAAGCAAATCCATGTAATGGCATCAGCGAATGCGATATCAAAGCGCAATTGCAGCAAACAAGCTACGGCACACGTATCGAGTGGCAAGGAAATACACTACCTATTAATATATATGGGTTGTACAACAAGCTACACAACAAATCGAGTAATGAGCCTCTCAAAAGTACAACAGCGCAAACGCTATATGCTAACGACCAGTTCGATACACATGAGTTAGGAGCTACCTATCAATGGCACGAAGTTGTTGCTGAATTCGTTTTCTCTAAAGGTGTCAGAACCCCAACATTGTTTGAACTTTATGGTAATCGTGGTGCTTTTAAAGGTAACGCAAACTTATTACCTGAGCGCTCTAAAACAAGGGCTATCAACTTTGCATATAAGGGTAAAACTCTGGTGCTTAATGCTTCTAGTTATATAAAAAAACAAGAGAACAGCATCGTCGCTATTTTTAATTCCAGCAATGTGGGAAGCTATACAAATGTCTCTGAAGCCACTTTAAAAGGCTTAGAGTTACAAACTAATTATAAGTTTAATACTCAATGGCTGTTTGCTCTACAAGGCACATTCATTCACTCAAATACACACTCAATCTTCAGCGCTTTTGACGATAAAAAGCTGCCTGGTGTTTATCATAAACAATACGGCGCAGCGCTCACTTACCAAATGAATAACCAGTGGAGTGTAAGCCTTAATCACAAAATAGACCGTGAGCTTTACTTTAATCGCAGTAATAAATTCCAAAGTGAAAAAAATCGCGGTAATGGCACACCAGCCGATAGAGAGGTAACCGACCTGACATTCAACTGGTCACATAGCCAACATAATTTGAACTTGACGTTCAGTAACCTGTTTAATACTGAGTATCAAGATTTAGCCAATCGCCCCGCTCATGGGCGCAGTATCCAACTTAAATATTCTTTAAAGGGCATCTAAACCATGTTTCATACGCTAGCTAAAAAAAGCTTACCTTTGAGCCTTATTGCATCTGCTTTTGTACTTACAGGCTGTGGCTCAAGTGATAAAAATAATGCACCAACACTCACAGGTAATCAATCACCAACAGTCCTAGAAAATACCACTTTAGTTGGCTCATACACGGCAAATGACGTTGATGGAGATGCATTAATATTAAGCTTGAGCGGTGAGTCAAGTGCACTGTTTAACCTTGAACAATCAGGAGAGTTGAGCTTTAAAGACGCACCTGATTTCGAAGAGGTTGGAGACACGACATTTAGTGTCACAATAACGGCAACAGAGCAAACTAATGATAAGCTCAATGCATCATTAACAATTTCTATTTCTCTTGATGATGTAAAAGATACACCTGATTTTGCAGTTGTCCAAACCGTTTCCCCCGACTTTTTGGGCTCAGAAGTGATTTACATCGATCCTGTCCAACAAAGTGTTGAAACCGGCTTTTATATAAAAGATGCCTCAGACTACACGCTCAGCACATACAAATCAGATATATACCATATTGGTCGACATAAAATTGATGAAATCACAAAGTACAATCGTGCGGCACCTGACGTTGCGCTTTGGTCATATTCAACACAAGACAGTCAAGACTCGGTGAGTCGAAACCCGTACTCATTAGTCTCATTAAATGACAATAAAGCTTATCTTATCCGCTATGGTTCTGGAAAAGTGTGGATAGTAAACCCGCAAGCCACACAAGCTGAAGACTTCAAAATCGGGGAGCTAGACATTTCTCACTACGCACATAATAATGCGAATAATACCCCAACCCCATCATCAGCTGCAATACTGGATGGTAAACTGTATATTGCCATGCAGCGTATTGATGACAATTGGGCGCCGGGTATTGCTTATGTTGCAGTATTTGACACCTCAACTGATACAGAAATAGAAACCAATGCATTAGCTGATGATGAATTTAAAGGCATCCCGCTTGTAGGGAGAAATCCATTAGAGAATAGTGTTATCACTGCTAATGACAAAGTATATGTCACGTCTCGAAGTTCATATTCTGGGACTGATTTATCATTAAGTCGAATTGAAGAGATCACCCCTGAGGACTATTCAGTACGAAACATTATTGACGCACAAGCCATCCCAGAAAACGAATCAGCCGTTATCAAAGCGAGTGTTATCGTATCTGAGGAAAAAGGTTACTTTTATAGTAATCAAACCTTTTTTAGCCCAGAGTACCATGTAAAATCAACCCTGCATGAGTTTAACCCAACGACAGGCGCAGTGATTGCGAGTAACATTGCCAACACTGGCGATGATGCAATAGTACAGCTAGCTTTGGATTCAGCAAACTTTTTATGGATGGGGATCAACAACCCAACAACACCTGGTGTTGATATTATCAATACTGCCGATAATACCCCTGAGGGTACACGCTTACTAACTGAACTGACTCCGTCAACGATTCGCTTTGTGGAAAAGTAACAGTTCTAATAAAAAAGCCTGCAAATGCAGGCTTTTTTATAGAAAAATCAGTCTCGGAAATTTTTAAATTGAAATGGTTGACCTAGCTCCCCGCTGCGCACAACCTGCATTGCTTCTTGTAAATCATCTCGCTTTTTACCCGTTACACGCACTTCTTCACCTTGAATAGAGGCTTGCACTTTAATTTTTGCATCTTTAATTACTTTGACCACTTTTTTAGCCATCTCCTTATCAATGCCCTGCTTCAAAGCCACTTTACGAGATACATATTTCCCAGAACGCTCAATATCTTTGAGTTCTAAACTTGCGACATCGAGACCACGCTTTGACGCCTTACTGGCTAATATATCGAATAACTGCATCACTTGTGGATCCGCTTCCGCTTTTAACGTGATCGTTTCATTAGCAAGTTCAATTGAAGCATCTACACCACGAAAATCATAACGGGTTTCAAGCTCACGTTTGGCATTGTCTACTGCATTTTGTGCTTCTGTAATTTCAATTTCTGACACGATGTCAAATGATGGCATAATAATCCTCCTAATAGATATCCATCAATTATATCAATCTAAAATTAAGTTTGGACAGCTTTTTATATTCACCCAACAGCCAGTTTTCAATGATATACTGACCGCACTCTTTAACACACCAACAATCTAGGATGTTTTGTGACCAGACGTATTTATCAAATTGTTTTGCTTATCACCTTGGCCATTTGTACTGTATTGTTTGCGAGAGAAATCCAGCATTCGGGCATACAGATAGAACACCTTGATAAAATTGCTCACTTCGGCATATTTTTCATACTCGCTTTTATTATGCAGCATGCTTTTAAATGGCCTATGTGGTTACAAATTACTTTATTAGCAAGCTATGGAGTTGGCATTGAATTAATGCAAGGCATGCTACCCCATCGTCAAGCATCTTTTGCAGATTTTATCGCCGATGTACTTGGGGCTATCAGCTATTACGCAAGCTATACTTTATGGCGTACTTGGTGCGGTAAGAAATATGGCTAATATACACATTCTGGGGGCCGGTGCTATTGGCTTATCCCTTGCCAATGCTTTTAGTCGCACTCACCATACGACTTTGCTAGTAAGACGCGAATACGCAACCCCATTTACTTTTTATCACGATCAAAAAAGCCATGTTCTCCCTGTTGAGCACATCAACATTTATTCACTAACACAACGCTCCCTCGTTATTAGTAACTGCTTTATTTGTGTCAAAGCATATCAATTAGCGCACGCTTTTTATTCAATACTCCCGTACTTAACAGAACAAGCAAATGTATTTATTAGCCACAATGGCATGACTAACCTCAATGAATTTAAACAACACCTAAGTCCAAAACAAGCACTTTTCTTTTTTAGTACGTCAATGGGAGGATTAAAAATAAATGATACGACGGTACAGGCAACGGGAGTCGGAGAAACCTATTTAGGTGTATCAAATGCAACAGCCTCAGAACGATTATCATACTGCTTTAGTGAGTTTTTTTCTTCGCTCTTACCTCATAGCAAGATCCACCCTGATATTGAGCAACTAAGGTGGCAAAAGCTACTGGTGAATATCGCTATAAACCCTTTATCTGCAATCCACCAAATCAGAAATGGCCAACTACGCCAACCAAAATACGCCAGTACCATTTTACAATTATTAAATGAAGCATGTGCCGTCGCGCGTGCAGAAAAAATCGATGTTGAGCTTAGCGAAGCACTAACAACAGCCTATCAAGTAATGGCTCGCACACAAAATAATTCCTCATCTATGGCGCAAGATGTTCTGAATAATAGAAAAACCGAAGTAGAGGCTATTTGCGGATATATCGTACAAAGAGGTGAACATCACAGCATTGACACGCCTTTTAACCGAAAGATGCTCATTCAATTATTGGACTCTCACAATTGATGAAAAAAAGCTGAGTATGCATAACTCAGCTTTATCATAAGTGCACTCCCCCCTATTCAGGCTTGTACACTTTTACGTTCATAAACCCATTCTCATGCAAGATAAGTGCTTGCAACTGACTCATTACGCCTTTTTTACAGTACAGATAATATTCTTTATCTTGAGGTAAATCCGCAAACTTGGTACTTAAACGGAAAAATGGTAGGTGTACAACTTCCACATTATCTACTTCAAGAGGCGATGCATCTTCCTCATCGGGCGCGCGAATATCTAAGATCACGCCATTTTCGGGTAGCTGACTTACACTCTCAGCTTCTTTTACTTCTTCTTTTGCTTCAGCTTCTATATCTCTAATGTCTTTCACTGTGGCATTTTTAATGACCGTGTCTAACACATCAAAATCAAATTTAGCTTCTTCGGCAATAATTGTATCAAGTTTGGCTTTTACTGTTGGTTTCTTAGAAATAACACCACAGTATTCTGGCATTGCTTCCGCCATTTCAATGGTGCCTATGTCTCTTGCTATATTAATGATTTCGGCTTTATCATGTTGAATCAGCGGGCGAATAATCAACGTTTCCGTCACTCTATCAATGACATTTAAGTTCACAAGCGTTTGGCTCGATACCTGCCCAATACTTTCACCAGTGACTAAAGCCGGAATATTTAATCGCTCTGCGACTTGGCTACCCGCACGTATCATCATGCGTTTGAGCACCACTCCCATTTGACCGTTTTCAACATTTTCAAGGATTTCAGCAACAACAGGTTCAAAATCAACAGTAATAAATTTAACCTTATGTGTGGAACTGAAACGATTCCACAAGTAATGACTTACCTGTTTTACACCGATTTCGTGAGCTGCTCCCCCAAGATTGAAGAACAAAAAGTGTGTACGAGCGCCCTTTCTCATCATTTGATAAGTTGCGACCCCAGAATCAAACCCACCAGAAATGAGCGAAAGTACATCTTCTTGAGTTGGTAGTGGAAATCCTGCAATACCGTAATGGGTATGGGTTACAATATAAGCTAATGCCCCCTTAATTTCTATTTTTACAGTCACTTCGGGTTTGCTAAGCTTTACCTTTGCACCTGATACATTTTGATTTAAGCCACCGCCAACATAACGTTCAACATCAGAGGACGTAAACGCATGTTCCCCTTTTCGTTTAACTCGAACGCAAAAAGTTTTATTTTCAATACTGTGTCCGGCAAGCTCTAATGTACGTTGATAAATATCATCAAGAGTATCAAAGGGTGTCTCCTGTACTTCAATAAACTGTACAATGCCTGGTACTCGTTTTAAGTTATCGATAAACAACGCGTGAATTGTTTCATCAGTACTTTGACTCTCAACTGAAATATTGTCCCAGTTATTTTTTACTCTGACATTTTCATCAAAACGACGCAAAATAATTTTGATATTTCTTTCAAGCACTTGTGTAAAGCGCTTACGAACAGATTTGCTCTTGATTGCGATCTCAGGATGCAGTTTGACGATAAGTTTAAGCATAGAAATAACTCTTTAGACTGGGCGAATGCGCGCCGGGACAACTGGCGCGCGATTATAGCAAACTTCTACACGACTAGGAAATAACCACTTGGCTAAAATGACCTAATTACGCAATACTCGGTAATGATTCATCAGCCAATTGCTGATAATGCGCTTGTAATAAACCTATTTTTTGTGTACTTAGGTCAGTACAATAAGGCTTAAATAACATCAAAACTTTAACTATCCCATTGTAAATATCTTGCTGCTCTAACACCCCAGTTAAACGACGCGCTTTCACATAAGGCGTCCAAAAACTCACTGTCATTTTCAACATATGTGCGACTTCAACTGCATCCTCATCGCTAATATCAATCACTTTGCTGGTTCTTAAGCCAATCACCACTGATAGAACTTGTTCAAACAAGTCTGCTTGAAAAGAAATGTACTCCTTTTTCAACACTTCATCCCTCGCTAAAATATCGGTTAAGTTGTCATAGAAAAAATGATAACGCCACATCAGTTCAAACAATGAATCTAAGTACTTAGTTAGTTGTTCTAGCGGTTCAAACTCCGTATTCAAAGGTTTAAAATGAGTACTTAAATGCTCTCGATATAATGTAAAAATATTACGGATAATGTCTTCTTTGTTTTTAAAGTGGTAATACAAGTTCCCCGGACTTATTCCCAAATTAGAAGCTATGTGGTTGGTGGTTATTGCTCGTTCTCCATGTAAATTAAACAAAGCAATACTGGTACGAATAATTTTTTCCTTGGTATTCATATCCTGTTCTCTCTAACACGCAATTTTTATAATGTAAGTAATATATAACCAGCTAAGTATAGCTAATTAGAATAACTGAAAATAGCATTAATCAGTTTTAGATATAAGCAAAAATGCATCTAAGCAGACCAGTGAAATATAAGCAGAACACTGGTATTATGACGCAAACTCATCGAACTCATTGATTTATGAAAGTAACTGCCCTATACCCAGGAACATTTGATCCATTAACAAATGGTCACTCTGATCTCATTAAACGAGCAGCTAAAATGTTTGACGTTGTGTTGCTGGCCATAGCCTACAATCCAAACAAAAAACCCTGTTTTACGCTCGATGAACGTGTGGCGCTGGCCGAACAGGTACTTAGTGAATATAAAAATGTGCAAGTCATTGGATTTTCTGGTTTACTCGTCGATTTGGCACAGCAGCACAATGCCAGTGTACTTATCAGAGGTATTAGAGCGGTATCTGATTTCGACTATGAATTTCAATTAGCAAATATGAATAGACGATTAAACCCCGATTTAGAAAGTGTTTTTCTTACTCCTTCAGAACGAAACTCCTTTATCTCCTCTACTTTAGTTAAAGAAGTTGCGTTACATGGTGGAGATGTAAGTGAATTTGTCGACCCTATCGTCGCTCATGCATTAAAGGAAAAACTACACGGATGAAACATTTACCGTTAACACTCGCAGTCTGTTTGTTCACCAGTACACATGCTATAGCAAGCCCTTGGATCACATCGGACGAAAGCGCGCTCAAGCACTCACTCGACTTACTCGCAAGCCATGGTGTAATCAATCGTCCAATTAATCAATACCCACTTTTATGGCAAGGTATTGTACAAGATCTCTCTCGCGTTGATGAAAGTACACTCAGCCCACAAGCGCATTTTGCCTTACAGCATGTTAAACATGCTTTGCAACAAGCAAAGCGAGCACAATACTCAAGCATTAAGGCGTATTTTGATGACGCTCCTTCGCTGAATAATGACTTCGGTTCACGACAAGCTGCTCAGTCAGGTATAAATACATATAGCATCATCACTGGCACTAACGTCAGCGCTAAAATACAAGTGAATTATGCTGACAAAGCAATAGATGAGAAAAAGATTAATCACTATGGTAGTCACTTAGCAATACTATATGGAAATTGGTCCCTCAGCGCGGAACGTTTGAATTATTGGTGGGGTCCAGCCAATGACAATGCGATGATGTTGTCGAACAATGCCGCCCCAATGAAAGCAGTACGACTCAGCAGAGCCAACAGTGATTATGATGGCCCTCGTTTTCTATCATTTATCGGGCCTTGGCAAGTCACAGCGATTGCGGCTAAGCAAAAACCTCGTTTATCGCAAAAACACACAGGAGACTTTTGGGGAATAAGACTATCAACTACGCCAATTAGTGGTTTAGAGCTGGCTTTTAGTAGTACAAGTAGTGACTTTATTTTCTCTGGCCCAAGTAATTTAAAGGATACAGATAAAACAACAACACAACGCCGACTGACCAGTTTTGATTTTAAATATTCAACCCTCATTGCAAATCGAGCATTGTCTTTTTATGGTGAAGTGATGGGCGATAACGATAAAGGTCTCGCGCCACAAAATAGTATGCAGACTTTTGGTGCCGAAACATTTTTTAGTAACGCCCACTATCGTGCCAAAGCCTATATTGAATATAGCGACAGTACAACTGACTGCAAGGCACAGCAAGCAAGCTTTCAATGCAACTTTGCTGAACCTTCACAAGGCTCCGATTACAAAGAGCGTGATCAGTGGCTAGGCGCAGCAATTGGGCCTCAAGCTAAAAGCATTACCCTTGCTGCAGATTACTATCAAATGTCTGGCATCGGTGCTTATGCCAAATTAAAACACATCGAATTTGAACATATCAAAACCAAGCGCACTTTATTGGAAGTAGGCTATCAACACGGCTTGCTTGGAGGACTAGGTAAAATAAGTACTTCTGTTTGGCAAGATAAAGATGAAAATAAAAATGGGAATGATGATGTGAACAGTGCAGTAAAATTAAGTTGGGAATTCCAGTTTTAATCCGAAGAGCATAAAAGTATGTATAGGTAAGTTTCATCAAGCTGGTCTTATACTACTTTTATATGCTCACTATGTCACCTCATGCCAGAGAGTAGATGTTTAGCACGCATATTAAGTATCAATGATACTCGAAAAAAAGTAAAACCATGGATACACCTAATAATAGTACGGGCATAGTTAGCCGTGAATGATTCAAAACATAGTTATCTTCTCATTAAGCCCGCCCCGAAACACAAGCCTCCTACTAGATTTAATAAAGCAGTTATTTAACATATACAGCACTGATAAAAGATCGCACCCGGCTTTTAAATTTATATTACCAAGAAATCTCTATGTATAATTAAAGAGAGTACTACTATTAAGTCTAGTAAACTAATAGACTTGATATACAGATTAGCCAGCCACACGGGATAATAGAAAATCTCCTCTGCCACACTTACCATGTGTAAGAGTAAGAAAAGCAACCCACTCGATGCGACACATAAGATAAGGTAAAATCTTGATATTATCCATTTTTTAGAATTAATTTCATGAGCTTATAAATTTTTAAAATAACTAAAAAAATCTATTATGCAATACAAAAAACCGAATACCCTGATAAGGTTCAATGGAAAAATCAGTGATTGACACTAAAAGTTGGTATTATAGGAACGAAATTGTAGAAAGCTCACAAACACAGATTCAAGCGGGTAATGCTTTTCATCAGCTTTAAAAGCACTTGGCTCAAACATTCGCGCAAATTCAGCCGTGTAGTGATCAAAAGCATAGATAACATCAAGTTACTTACCAAACCACTCAACAATGGCAAGAAACTAAGTGATGAACTAAACAATTCTAACTTATACGATGACTCTATTAAGGCTGTGGATATTAAAATTTTTCTTTGAAAGGGTAAGATCAGACCTATTGTAGTTAGAAAAGTAGTTATATATTATGACAATGATAATTCCAGATTAAACCATGAAATTTCAGTTACACAAAAAAACTAAAATACAAAGCATTCATTTAAAAAGAGCATGAATATAAAAATTTATTACCTATATATTAGTTAAGAAGAAAACCTTTTCTTTATTGCAAAAAAACCAAGTAAATCCCGATTTAAAATAAGAACTGAAACCATAAATATATCAACAGAATTCACTAAAATAGTATATAAGTGCCAAAACCACCAAGAATCTTTATTTTCAAAGAAATGGAGGTCAATGAACATTATAAAAAATAACATTGAATTTATTGATAAACCTAAAAACACGTAAAAAGATGCTGTACAGAACTCTATTTTTCTTAGTTTATGAATTAAGTAAATAAGAAGTATAACGAGTAAATCATATGCTATCCACTCTAGATAAACCCAATAGCTAAAACTTAACTTTACTAAATGATTACTTATAAAATAGGAAGTTGCCATAACAGCTGAGGTAATCAGCAGAGAGAGTTGTCTATTAATTCCAGATATATAAAAGAAAAGGTTAAGTAGAAAACTCAACCCCATTCCAATAACGATAATAGTATCAAAGTGTAAAGATAACTCCGATAATGCATTACTCAGCTGGACTATAATATGTACTCTCCAAACCTCTAATCTTTAGACTTAGGCCTCGCGCCACCGCCTCGAGCCCCAGAAACAGAGCCTAGAATTGACTTACTTATTATGACCTTACCAGAAAGTTCTCTATTCTTACTAGCACTTTTCGATGATTTGCTTTTTTTTGCTAACATTTCAATTGATATAAACATAATTTCCCTCAGTTCCAATATTAACTCTTTGACACTTCATGCCCGAAGTGTCAAAAAGCCATGACCATTGAAATTAGGCAAATACCGAGCCACAATGTTAAAATATTTAACAACAAAACCAAGAATTGCAACACTATTCAGAAAAACAAAATAAACTAATTGTAAATCACAATTAATAACTCTATGCGACATACCTGCATGATATAAATTTACTGGACTTATTGGTTAACATAAACTCCATTGCAACCTCATCACAATTGTCTTTTCTTAAACACAACTCACAATCTTTCATGACTTTTTCAGGTAAACTTTCTTTAGTGCAATCAATAAACCCTTGCTTTGTAAAAAAACCTGGCACCCTTGTTAACACAATGATGCGATGTAGCGCCAACTTTTTAGCTTTAGACAATAAATAGTCAACCAATTGCTGCCCCTGACCTTTGACGTCAACGCTTGGGTTGATGCCTAATGAGCGAATTTCGGCCAAACCAGTATCATAAATATACAATGAAGCACATCCTGTTACTTTTCCATCCACTTCTGTCACTGCAAATTCATTGATTGAATGTACCATGTCACTTTTGGCGCGCGGTAGGTTCTCTCCGACCTTAGCCCAGTACTGCACAAGCCCAGCAATTGCTTCTACATCATTTAACGTCGCATCTCTTACCGTAATTTGCCGTTTTTTTTTCGCAGTTTTAATCGCATCACTTACTTGCGGCAAAGATGTGCCGCCTATCGCTTGCCGTGCGGCAATACATGCGTCAATTTCTAATACCGGATAAACATCTTCCTCAATGGCATCACAAACAGCTTTAAACTCCTCAATCGGAAGCTGTTCAAGATTTTTCTGCTTCGCAATTGCTACTTGAACTAGCTCACCAACAATATGATGCCCTTCTCTAAATGGGATCCCTTTGGTCACTAAATAATCAGCAAGTTCAGTGGCATTAGCGTGCCCCCCTCGCGCCGCTAATAATGTGCGTTCAGAGTTGACTTTCAGCCCGTTTAAACACGCTTGCGCCATATGAATACAGGCTAACCAAGTTGGCATTGCATCAAACAACCCTTCTTTATCCTCTTGCATGTCTTTGTTATATGCAAGTGGCAGCGCCTTTAGAGTCATCATCATGGCACTAAAAGCACCAAATACTCGCCCAGTTTTACCTCTTATTAACTCTAAGGCATCAGGGTTTTTCTTCTGAGGCATCAGTGATGAACCTGAGGTAACACTGTCGCTGAGTTCGATAAATCCAGCTTCTCCTGAATTGTAAAAAATTAAATCCTCCGCGAAGCGCGATAAATGAATCATTGAAATACTGGCACAGCTCAGTAATTCTACGACGAAATCTCTATCTGAGACTGAATCTAAGCTATTTCTTGATGCTTCAGTAAAACCGAGTGTAGACGCCAGAGCTTGCCGATCTATAGGGTAAGCTGTGCCAGCCAAGGCTCCACAGCCAAGAGGGCACACATTCAAGCGTGCAATTGCATCATTGAGCCGTGACTCGTCACGTTCCAGCATCTCGACATAAGCCATACACCAGTGACTAAATAGTACTGGTTGTGCACGTTGTAAATGCGTATAGCCAGGCAGGATAGTACCAAGTTCACGTTCTGCAACCGCTATAAAGGCAGCTTTCAAGCTACCAATCGCGGTCAATATTTGCTCCGCGCTTTGACGACTCCACAACCTGAAATCTGTTGCAACTTGATCATTTCGACTGCGCCCAGTATGAAGCTTCTTCGCCAAGTCACCCACTTTGCCGATAAGCTTAGCCTCAACGTAAGAATGAATATCTTCAAACCCTGATGTGGCAACTGCAGTCGGGTTTTCCTCAACCTCAGATTGTAGCTGCTGTAACGCGTTGACCAACTCTTGATGCTCATTACCAGTTAAAACATCAACTTGCTGTAATGCGCCTGCCCATGCAATTGAACCAATTATGTCCTGCTCTGCCATTTGATAATCAAATGGCAATGAGTCATTAAATTGCTTAAATGCAGCGTCAGGGCCTGATGAAAACCGGCCACCCCATAATGCCATGTCTATTCTCCAAACTCAGTACAATTAAATCTGACTATTTTGTTTTACTATTCAATGTTGCTATTCTGCTTGATAATGAAAACAAGCGAATAAAACCTTCAGCATGAGACTGGTCATACACATCGTCATCCCCAAATGTTGCAAAATCTTCACTATATAAGCTATTCACCGACTGCTTTTGTACCGCATGAACCTGACCTTTATACAGCTTAAGTACAACTTCGCCCGTCGCCTGGTCTGATAACGCTTCTGCGCCAGCTAAAATGGACGCTTTCAATGGTGTAAACCAACGACCGTCATAGACCAAATGCGCAAACTCATTACCCAATGTTTCTTTCCATTTTCGACTAGATTTATCGAGTACCAGTTCATCTACCGCTTGTAATGCAGCCATCATGACTGTGCCACCTGGTGTTTCATAGCACCCTCGTGATTTCATACCAACTAAGCGATTCTCAACAATATCTATTCGACCTACGCCATGTGGTGCAGCCAAGTTATTTAATTGAACTAAGCAATTATACGGGCTATAACGCTCACCGTTTACGGCAACCACTTGTCCTTTCTCTACAGAGACCGATATGTACTCAGGCTTATCAGGGGCCTCTTCAGGAGAGTTAGTCATGGTCCAAACTTGTTCACTCGGTTGATTCCACGGGTCTTCAAGTTCACCACCTTCATGTGAAATATGCCATGCATTTGCATCTCGACTGTAAATTTTTGTCGCAGATGCTGCACATGGAATATCACGCTGCGCTAAGTAGTCCAATAAAGATTCACGACTGGTCAAATCCCACTCTCGCCAAGGTGCAATTACATCAAGATCTGGTGCTAAAGCCGCAAAGCATGCTTCAAAACGTACTTGATCATTACCTTTGCCAGTACAACCATGGGATAACGCATCTGCGCCAACTTTACGTGCTACCTCAACCTGAGCTTTTGCAATAATAGGTCGAGCCATAGAGGTACCTAACAAGTAAGTGCCTTCATAAATGGCACCTGTTTTTAAGGTCGGGTAAATATATTCACTGACCATTTCTTCCTTTAGGTCAACAATGTGACATTCAGACGCACCTGATGCTATGGCTTTCTCTTCAACACCCGTTAACTCATCAGCGCCTTGCCCTACATCAGCCACAAATGCGACAACTTCACAGTCGTACGTTTCTTTTAACCAAGGTACAATTGCCGATGTATCTAGACCACCTGAATATGCCAATACCACTTTCTTAAATTTACTCATGATCTTCCTTACAGATAATTTGGGTTTAACAACGAGACCAATAATGCATTTTGCGCATGCATCCGGTTTTCAGCTTGTTGAATGATTTTTGAATGGGTGCCATCCATCACTTGTGACGTAATTTCATACTCTCGGTGCGCGGGTTGGCAATGCAATACACAGCTGGCACCGGTTTGTTCTAATAAAGTTTGATTAACTTGATAAGGCATAAATGTCTGTTTTACATGTTCAAGTGGTGTATTGTCGCCCATCGACACCCACGTATCTGCATACAGAACATTTGAACCAGCGGCTGCTTCGACTCTGTCGCTAATCAAAACAGACGCACCGTTAACTGCCGCGATTTGTTCTGCTTGTTTTACTATCTGCGCATCGGGAGAATGCCCTTTGGGGCACACAACTACGAAATCGGTTCCAAGGGTGGCCGCCAGCAACATCAACGAATGTGTTACATTATTGCCAGCTCCTATAAATGCCAACTTAAGTTTACTGACATCTCCATAAACCTCTTGCAAGGTTAAAAAGTCTGCTAGTGCCTGACATGGGTGATACAGGTCACATAAACTATTTACAATGGGAATGCTCGAATTTTCTGACAACGTCGTCAATGTGCTGTGATGATTCACTCGCGCTACCAAACAATCAGCCCAAGTGGCAATATTCAACGCAAAATCACGCACAGACTCTCGACTGCCCATCGCGCCATTTTGTTGATCTAAATAAACAGCATGTCCTCCGAGTTTATTAATGCCAATATCAAAAGATAATCGCGTTCTTAAACTTGGCTTCTCAAATAGTGTAACGACTGATTTTCCGGCCAGTGCCTGACTATATTCTTGAGGTTGTTGCTTAATATTTAGCGCTAAATTAAGTAATTGTAAGGCTCGGTTTTTATTTAATTCCAAACCTGTTAAAAAATGTGTCATCATCGTATTTATTCCTAAGGTGTAACTTGTGTTCCAGCATGTTTTCCGCCAACCAGAAACGAGAGGTTTTCTGGCTTTTGCCAACTTGAAATGTACACTCCTCGTCGTAAATATTGGGCTGCGCGAAGGCTGGTCTTTACTTTGACCTCCATTCCACCCACGATGACTCCTGTTTCAATAAGCATGTTAATCCCCTCAGCATTCAGGTGCCGAATAGGCTGCTTATTTTTATCTAATACGGCTTCTACATCAGTCATAAAAACGAGTTCAGCACCGAGTGCACTTGCGATAGCTTCCGCAGCTTCGTCTGCATTCACATTATATAACTGCCCATCAGGACCAATACCTATTGAACTTACAACCGGTAAACGGCCCATTGCCAACAACTCTGGGAGCACACCGCTTTTCCCAACTTGGCACTGGCCAACTTGGGCTAAGGCTTTTAACTTTTGCGTGACTGTTATGCCTGCTTCATACAAACTACAACCGAAAGGTTGCAAATTTGCGACAATAGCTTGTGCCATTAGCTGCTTATTTGCGCACCCAGACAACGCACCAATAATATATGGCATTTGCTCTTTTGGACTGATCCGTAACCCTTGATGCTTTGCCGTTGCAAATCCAGCATCACTTAACCACCTATCAACTAATGCCCCCCCTCCATGGACCAATATGAATTGGTTGCTTGGGTGACATGTTGCAATTTTAGCCATTTCTTTAAACAACTCTGTCGCTGCATCATCTTGATTTAAAACTGCACCACCCACTTTAATTACCCAGGTCTTCATACGTTATTTTCCTTTAAACCGAGGTAACTAGGCTGTTCATTGACAATATTCATGCACTGAATTGCTTGTCCCGCAGCCCCCTTTAGTAAGTTATCGATGGCAACCACCACGATAAGCTGTTCACCTTGTTGCTGCCACCCAATGTCTACGTAAGGCTGTTTAACTACCCCTTTAATTGAAGGCAAAACACTGCCTTTTAAGCGAATTAAAGGCTCATCAGCAAGTACTTGATACGCTTGTTCAACATGCGCGGCACTCGTATTAGGCTTTAACTTGATATAAATTGTTTCTAAAATGCCTCGCGCAAAGCTGCCCAAATGTGGCGTAAATAAAACAGGGTGTTCAAGGTATTGGGATATTTCAGGGGTATGGCGGTGATTAAACAACCCATATGGCGCAAGTGAAACCTCACAAAAATGCGTCGCCATATTGGCTTTTCTACCCGCCCCAGTAACACCCGACACCGCATTGATAATGACGGGCTCATCCGAAAGTAAGTTAGCATCTTTCAAGGGCTTCAGTGCATTAAGAGCTGCAGTAGGGTAACACCCAGCTACCGCGATCAATTGTGCCTTTTTAATCTCCGCTGCATACCACTCAGCCAAACCATATTGCGCTTTTTCCAGCCATTCTGGTGATGGGTGCTCAAATCCATAATAGTTATCATAATCACCACTGTTTGCTAAACGGTAACCACCAGATAAATCAAACACCTTTTTTCCTTGCGCTAAAAACTTAGGTGCTAACTCAACGCTCACTTTATGATCTGTGCACAAACATACATAATCAGCTTGATCAGAAATAACGATCAATGCCTGTTCAGTAAGCGGTAATAAAAAAGTGTCGAGCAAACCTGTATGTTCTGGATACAACTCACTCAATAACTTGTTTTTATCCAAGCTTTGCTCTGACACATAACAACCCTTCAGGGAGAAGTGGGGGTGTTTGGCTATTAAACTGGCAAGCTCCGCGCCGCTATATCCACTGGCGCCAATAATCACTACATTCTTCATCTTTTGTACTTTCTCTTAATATCAATTGCGTTTTTACATCGTTATAGAATTAAATAGTGAATATTTATCGTCGCATGCCAGCCCTTAAAATATATTTATGCTGAAAAAGTGAATTGATATTCATCTTAAACAGCTTTACATTGTTATGCAATTACTTTGAATAAATATTTTGGAAAATATTATGCAAAACCCAGATTTTTTATCTATGTACCAACAATTGATCGCCAGCCCTTCCATTAGTGCTCTCGATGAATCTCTAAACATGAGTAATCTAAGCACCATTAATTTGCTGGCCAGCTGGTGTGAAAACTTAGGCTTTAATATTGAAATAACTGAGCTGACAAGTGCCCCAGGGAAATACAATTTACTTGCAAAGCGCGGTGAAGGTGATGGTGGTTTAATGCTTGCTGGTCATACGGATACGGTCCCATTTGATGATAGCCGCTGGAGCCAAGATCCTTTTAATTTAACGATCAAAGACAATAAGTTATATGGTCTTGGTACAATTGATATGAAAGGCTTTTTTTCCTTTGTATTAGAGGCTATTAGTCAGCTAGATACAGCAAAACAAACTGCCCCGATTTTAATTTTGGCCACCGCAGATGAAGAAACAACCATGGCTGGCGCACAAGAAATAGCAAAACATCCAACCCTAAAACCTGAGCGCTGTATTATTGGAGAACCGACCGATATGACACCCGTTTTTATGCATAAAGGCCATATGACTTCAGCGATTAGAATAATTGGTCGTTCGGGGCATAGCTCAGATCCTGAGCGAGGGCTCAATGCGATTGAAATAATGCACACCGTCATTGCAAAGCTATTACAGTTAAAAGAAAAGATAAAGAATAAATATTCAATTGAGGATTTTGCAATCCCCTACCCAACACTTAACCTAGGGCATATTCACGGCGGAGATAATGCAAACCGGATTTGTGGCTGTTGTGAATTACATATTGATATACGCCCGCTCCCAGGGCTTAGTATCCAAGAGTTACAACTGCTGTTACTTAATTCTATAAAATCCATCAATGATGAGTACCCCAATAGCGTCTCGGTGATTGATATGCATGAGCCAATTCCGGCTTTTAATGGAGCAAAAGATAGTGCGTTAGTTAGCCTTGCTGAAAAAATATCAGGGGAAAAAGCGGTTGCGGTAAATTATTGTACGGAAGCCCCTTTTATTCAGCAATTGGGATGCGAGACGATTGTGCTGGGACCTGGTTCGATTAAACAAGCTCATCAACCCGACGAGTTCCTTGCCATGGAAAAAATAGTGCCTTCACAACAGATAATCACGCAGTTGATCAAAAGCTGCTGCTTTGAATAATGTGATATGACAAAAAAGCGCCGAGTGACGCTTTTTTGGTCGTTATTTAATACTAAATCGGCGAACCTGGTGGGGTTTTGATGGCTTTAAAGCTACCTAACCATTTACCTGAAATTAAAAAGTGCTGTACTTGCTCAGACAAATAATGCTTAAACGCACTATCGCCTTTACTAACATCATTAAATAATCCGCTCTGCGTATAATCAGCCACCAGCTGCGCTAGATAAAAACGCAGCTGTGCCTGAACCTCTGGGTCTAATTTATCACTCAAGCTTAATTCAGCCAATTTCTTAGCCGTTAAATACTGCACACGCTGTGCTAGTTTCTCGCTCATTGCGGTGTCTGAACGATGGTCAAATACATATCCATATGTCTGACTCAGTAGGTCATCTAAGCTAAACGCTGCTGATGTTCTTGCTCCTTGCTGCGCAACACGATTTAACCTCTGAGTATTAAATAACAAATTAAGTGTATGGTTCACTGATACTTCAGGTAATGCCATAGCATCAAATGTTAAACCGGTACGTCCATAAACACTTTCTCGTGTTTTAGACTCCCCATAAGCTTTGGGGGGTAACAACGCCAAAATTGATTCTGGTATTTGCAGTGTCTTTACATCAAGGGTTGCCAACATCGCCTTTAGTGCCTGTTGTTGCTGTGCTTTTGCAACAACTTGTGCCCCTTTTATGGGATGTTCACCACGTATTTCGTAATCATAATCAACGCCGCCAATCAATTTAACCGCTGACTCAACTTGAAAACGATGAAATAAATATAATGGCACTAACTTTTCTTCCAATTGTGATAGCGCTTCACCCGTTTGCAAATTATTAATCCCAAACGTGCTCAAAGCTTGGCTACGCACATCTAACACCCTTAATAACTCTAAAGATGGATCATTACCATTATCCCAAAGATGCGCTGTCGGGTGAGCACCGCCTTTCGCTCGCGCATCTCTATCAGAAATAAACTCCAATCCTTGGGTGCGATTTTCAGCCAAAATGGCTTTCAACCCTTGTGCTTCATTAGTCGCTGTGAAGTCACTGTACCCATACTTTATAACTTGCTTATCCCATGCCCCCATGCCTTTTGCATAGCCCTGAGTAATATCCAACTTACCTTCGTTATTAAAGCTCACTAACGGATGTGGATAGTCCATTACTGACGCCCTATCTTTAATCGATGCCGAAAAGTTATGTGCAATACCTAAAGTATGCCCTATTTCGTGTGCACTTAGCTGACGAATACGGTCAAGTGCCATGGCATGTAAACGCTCAGTTACTTCATCGCCCTTAACAAAAGGTGCAGCTAATGCTTGAGCAATTAAAATATCTTGTCGAACACGCAAAGAACCCAGCGTAACGTGTCCTTTAATAATTTCACCGGTTCTCGGATCTATGACTGACGCTCCGTAAGACCAGCCTCGTGTTGCTCTATGCACCCATTGAATAACGTTATAACGAATATCCATAGGATCGGCATTTTCTGGTAATATCTCTACTCGAAATGCATTTTTGTATCCTGCAGCAATAAACGCATCATTCCACCATGTTGCGCCATCTAATAATGCGGTTTTCACAGGCTCTGGCACACCTGGATCAAGGTAGTAAATAATAGGTTTTATTGGTTCACTCACCGCAGCCATAGGATCTTTTTTTGCTAAACGATGACGCGGAATATATCTTACATACATCGACTCCCCCAGCGGAGCAGAGTAATCTTTATGCTCAATACTCCAATACCCTGACTGCGGATGAAATTGACGAGGTGTGTAATTGCTATCAGGCAACTTTACCAAAGAATGGTGCTGATGGACCGTGATTGCATATGGGTCTGCACTGACTTGACGTACAAATTCACCCGGTTTATTGCCTTTAAATGTCAATAAAGCTTCTAATTCGGTATTATCAACAAATGCTTTTGAACGTGGCATAAATACGGCACTTCGTCCGCTATCTAAACTGAAGTTCCCTTGCTTACGTGCTGCAAGGGTGCGACTTACCCCGTGTACATCACTTAAAAGATAAGGGGTATAGTCGACCAATACACTGTCATCATCTTCAGCAACCACTTTAAAGCCATGGAGTATGCTCGATGCAAATGCTTCTTTCACACTTTGTTGTTCTGCTGCATTGTCTGAACTGGCTTGATAATACGAATTTAAAGCACGTAACATCACTTTATTTCCGAAACGTTCAAATTGCACCATATACGTGCCGCCTAGCTGACCTCGGTCTAAACCAATGTCATTTGAGCCAACACCGTATGGCAAGCTGTGCTGTAATAGGAATGGCTGTTTAAGTTTATCAATGTCTAAGTAAATTTTGCCACTGTTGTTATCGGCAAAAAACGTATAATAGCCAGGAAAATGATTAAGTTTATCGGTAAACTCATCAATAGACTTAATTGCTGCGTGCGCTTGAGTTATCATAGCGCCTAGCAAGGTGCAGAGAATATAAGGTAGTAACCTAAATTTTTGCATATTCTTACCTTTGTTATTAGTGGTTTTAATGGTCATCATGAGCCAAGTATATAAAATTGTATACAAAGTTCAGCCATTTTAAGACGAAATTCAGCGCGGTTGCTGTTATCTCTCACATTAATTAACTGCAACCAAAACGTTATCAGGATCCAAAACTATGCGTAGACTGCCCCCAGTGTTAATTGAAGATGGTTGTTCTAGAGAATTACTTTCACTTATTCGTACTATTTTAGCTGCATGTAAAGAAATTTCATTTCGTGTTGGTCAAGGCGCACTGTCTGGCGTACTGGGCTCAACATTAGATGAAAATATTCAAGGTGAAACACAAAAGAAACTTGATGTGTTATCAAACCAACTTCTAAAAGACATTCTACTTGAATCAGGTTACGTTAAGGCGATTGCTTCTGAGGAAGAAGATTATACCGTTGCCGGAAACCCTGATGCAGACTATATCGTGGCTTTCGATCCACTTGATGGCTCATCCAATACCGATATCAATTCATTGGTTGGCACTATTTTTTCAATAATGGTTGCCCCAAAAGATTCTGATCCCGCGGATCCTGCTATTTTTATGCAACCGGGTCACCAACAAGTGGCTGCTGGATATGTCTTATATGGGCCCTGTACCACATTGGCACTGACGATTGGTAAAGGCACGCGTATTTTTACACTTGATAAAACACATGGCAGTTTCTTACTTACTGAAGAGTTTGCGCGTATTCCTGAAGAAACTCAGGAATACGCTATTAACGCCTCGAATCAGCGCCATTGGCAGCCAGCCATGCAGTGCTATATCAATGATTTACAAGCAGGAAGTGCGGGGCCACGCGCAAAAAACTTTAACATGCGCTGGATTGCGGCAATGGTAGGTGATGTACATCGCGTGTTATGTCGTGGTGGCCTATTTACCTACCCTGCCGATACTAAAAACCCAGAAAAGCCCTATAAACTGCGTTTACTTTATGAGGCAAACCCGATGGCTATGCTTGTAGAGCAAGCTGGCGGCGTTGCTCATACAGGTGAAAAACGTATTATGGATATCGAACCGGATGCTATCCACCAACGCGTAGCTGTGATCTTAGGGTCGAAAAATGAAGTAGAAACCTGTTTAAGTTACCACAAGTAAATTATTCAGTTAAATAAGAAAAATAGCGGCTCTTGCTGCTATTTTTCACAGGCCGCAGACTCGCGAATTAATTGCAACCACGTCTCAAGCGCAATCGAACGTCCAACCAGTGCTATTTTTGGCAATCCCCATGCGTGTTCAATCCAATCACAAATGCTTTTCTCTAGCGTTGCTTCTAACTCTAAACACCCTGCATCCAACCAATAATACAGCTCACAATCGAAATCGTCACAGCGGCTCGCATCTAAATAAACACTACCAATGCATTGGTTATTACTTACGGAAAAGACACTAAATGCAAATGCAATTTGCTCTTTAAATTCCTGATGATGCTGGGCAAGTGAAGCACGATTTTCCTCAAGAGTCATGTCGGCTTTAGGCCAATCCATAATGCCTTTAAAGAAGGTGCTCAAGCGCGTTTGATTACGCATAACAACCGCATAGTCAACCTCCGCAACACTAGGCTCTAAAATCACGAGCTTAAACTGGTTATCTTGATAACCATTGAAAATAATTTTTGGTGTCAACACATTCACTTAAAGCCCTTATTTTTGCTTTTACTTGCTATTCTATCAATGTCTGCAGCGTACGTACTTTCTCTAACGTTAATGATCCCATTTGCTCTGGGTTCGCTAGCGCATACAATGCCCCTTCAATTTGACGATGATCTATATCGCCCCTTATCTCTAACAAGCCAGCCCACAATTCTAACTCATCAATAGCAATATCCAACGATAGAACACGTTGTAAAACATAAGCTAAATCCTCACGAGTTAACGTATAAACAACTTTATCTTGCGCAAAGTGTATTAACGCCGAATAAGCGCTTTCTTGCTGCTCTGTAAAACGTACAACGGCAGTAAGTGCATCTAGGTGGGAGAGAGAGTTAACCATAAGTTCCTGTATCTATTAAATCTGTTGTGCAATTTAGCCACATATTGAGCAAAGCATATATTTGCTCAATAACACCTGCCTTCTCAAAGTTATGGTAGTATCTGTGCCTCTTTAAGCATTTTATCTATATGGGTCAAGTTTATGCACTGTGATGACTGCCAACAAGTTTTATCTTGCACCACAGATGAAAAATGCTGGTGTATGACGCTACCAAACATTATGCCTCTACAATCAGATAAAAACTGCTTCTGCCGCAGCTGCTTAATCAAAAATACACGTAATTATATTGAAAATATGGCAAATCAACCTATTCAGCAGCAACTCAAGCTTGCACAACAGCACGCCTCTTCCAACTCCTTTTTAGAGGGGCTTGACTACGATATAGAAAATGGCTTGATGGTCATGACCCGATGGGCACATTTAAAGCGCGGTAAATGTTGTGGTAATGGCTGTCGACATTGTCCATTTTCAAAAGCTTAGTGCGGTTATATCATCGTTAATCACTTTGATTTACTCTCCACTTTCACACCTAATGGGCAATTCGTTACAAAATTGCATACTTCCCCATTCATTCCATGAACCATCATATACTCCCAGCTTAGTATAACCGCATTCATCTGCTGCCAACGCCAATATACAAGCGGTTATCCCAGAACCACAGCTAAATTGTAAAGCTTTCCCTTCACACCCTAGCAACCTGAATAGCGCCTGCAGCTCCCCTATGGAACGTAATAAGCCTCGTTCAGTTAATAATGCGTTATAGTGTAAATTTTTACTATTGGGGATATGACCACTGCGCATACCTGTTCGCGGCTCTTGTTCACAGCCCGAAAAACGCAATGGGCTTCGTGCATCTAACAACAGACTAGACTCGTCTAAAATCGTTCTAAGCACTTCATAACGTTCAATAAACTGCCAACCATCAGCTCCTTGGATAACGGTAAAGTTACCCATTGAGTTAGGCGTACTGTGTTGCTGTTGAACTGGAAAACCATGGAGTAGCCACTCTGGCAATCCGCCATCCATTATAAATACGTGTTCGAACCCCATACTCTTGAGCATCCACCAGCCTCTCGCAGCTGAAAAAAGCCCAGAATCATCATAAAGTACCACCGTATCATTTTGATTCACGCCTAATTGGCGCATGTGTGACTGGAACTGTTTCGCATTACACATCATATTTGATAATTGCGTTTTTGGATCTGATAGTGCATCACTAATATCAAAGCGACCAGCACCTCGCACAACGGCACAAGGCTTGTAAGGGCCTGCCATTCCTGGCTTCACTATCCCAGCATCAAACACAGATACTTTATTTAGATTCTCTGCAACCCAACTACAACTTTTCACATTTTTCATAAGGGCTCTATGTTATAATTTAACTTCAGATATCACGTACTCTAGTACTAAGCCGAATAAAAACAGTAATACACTTTACCCATTGCTATGAAAATAATAAATAACAAAAAAATTATTGGTCCAATATTAATCGTATTACCCAAATTTATTGGGGATGTCATTAATACGCTGCCTGCATTAGAATTATTGAGTAAACTGTATCCCAAGCAAAGCATTTGTGTACTAGCACGTCCCTACTTATGTGAATTATTAAAAAAAACCACCATATCCAACCTCCAAATTATTGAAGACAAGCGTGATGCCGCTTTTCAAAAGCAATCTTTATTGAGCTTGGCCAAATATCTAAAATCTTATAATTTTTCACTGGCAATACTGTTTAGAGGCTCATTACGAGAAGCTATTTTATGTAGATTAGCGCGTATAAAACTCACCGTCGGATATGCACAAAACTTGCGCTCAGGGCTACTGAGTCACGCGCTTAAACTCAACCCATGCCATCACTATATTCATAGATACTGTCGATTAGTCAACGATACTCATGGTCAGCCTTTTAATGATTACTCTCTACCCACATTAGTACCGAGCCCATTAGAAAAGGCCCTGCCTTCAAACTCACTCTTAAAAATCGGACTCTATTTTGGTGGTGAGAACAAAGGCAGTCGTCACTACCCCATTGGGTTATCTCAGCAAATACTCACTCAGTATGCCGATCAGTTTCCGTGTCACTTTTATCTCTTTGGTGATAAAACCGAAAGCAAAGATAATGCACGCTTACAACAACGTTGTACTGATAAGAATATACAGCTGACAGACCTAAGTGGTGCCACGACTTTACCCGTACTTATCGATTATATTGCGGTCATGGATTTAATGATTAGCATCGATTCCGGCCCGATGCATATGGCTTGTGCTGTTAATACCCCCTGTGTCGCGCTTGTCGGTTTCGGCACATCAGCCTGGTCCTCTGTAGAACCCAAAAACAACGCCTTCAAAGTAATTAGAAATACGAGTAAGAGTCTAATCGAAGCCAATATCATCACGTCAATTACACCAAAAAGCGTGGTGATTGCCGGCAAAAAACTGCTAGAGCGCTAACATTCCCAAACACGCATAGTTTTTGGTATTATGCTTAAAACTTCTTTTACTTATACTGATATGTCATTACCTATATTTGTTATCAATATGAAGAACAGCGTTGAACGCTGGCAGAAAACGTATAACCGACTCCAGACCTTAGGTCTTGAATGTCAGAGATTTGAAGCCACTGTTGGCAAGTCACTCGATGAAACAGAAACCTCAAATTGGTATGATCCCACCGCCAATTTAAAAAAGCATCATAGAAATATGACCCCCGGAGAGATTGGCTGCTATGTCAGTCATATGAGAATTTGGCAACATATGGCTGCACACAATATTACTGCTGCTATTGTCTTAGAGGACGATTTAATCATTGAAGATCACTTAAAAGAAACGATTGAGCAAGTGGGTGAATTAGAAAGCTGGGATATGATAAAACTCTCAGACAATCGTGCAAACCCCTTTATTGAAAGTGCATCTTTATCTAAATCACTGACACTCGGCAGCTACCTTAAAGTGCCCAATGGTACACAGGGCTATGCAGTGAGTTTATCTGGTGCTAAAAAGTTATTGCAGAGAAAGCCTTTTTTCAGGCCTGTCGATGTTGATATTCAGTTCCATAGTGAAGTAGAGCTAAATTTAGTGGGTATTAAGCCTTACCCTATCAGTGAAGATCTCTCTTTTGAGAGCGAAATAGCCAATAGCAACTCCGGCACACATTCCAACCAAAGTACATTTTTGCGAAACTTAAAACACCGCTTTGCCATGTATTTACAGCGCAAACACGCCTCAGGCGATATCAAACGCATAATCAAATCTTAATTATTTCGCTACGTAGAGGCGCCATTCTTGCTAATATTTGGTTCTGTAGCACATGAGAAACACCTGCTTCATTCATTGCTGTAATAAGTAGCTCAACGACTATGTTAAAGTCTCGAGTGGTAATATCCATACCTGTGTGTATTTGCACCATAGAATCCCCAGTATATTTGCATGGGCCATCCAACAATGCACACATATGCTGGATAAAACCAGTACGAAAGTGCATAACATTGGCCTCTTTAAAATACTGAATGATTGTTGGGTGTCTTCCTATTTCATTGATAAATGAGTCGATAATTCGCTCAATAGTAGGTTCACCACCGAGCTGATGGTACAAACTGACGTTCGCTTTAGACGTAACACACGCATTTAACAATATCACAATGCAAAGCAGCCCTGTAACACGACCAAATAACCTCCCCATCAAAAGTTACCTGCTAAAGACAAGTACAAACCCTCTTGTGATGGCACTCCTGCAATCGACCCCAAATCTAACCACGCAGCTGTCACGTTCAGTGATTTCATAGGAAACCACCCAATAAATAAATTACGCCAGTGAGATTCGCCAAGTCCTAAATTGTGTGGTTTTTCTCTAAATTCAAACCCCAAAGCAAGCTGTGGAGCAACAAAAACAGCGGAGCTCATTTCAATATGCCAGCGCTTTGAAGCATATTTTCCACCAAAACCAAGCAACCCAATCTGATTTGCTTGTGTGTATCGCGCAGTGATATTCCAAAACCAATTGCGCCCATACAATGCGCCAAGGTGCAGTTTACTGGCTGAAAAATAAACGTCATTTCCTTGGCTAGCATCTGCGCCTAACGCACGAGCAATCGCACTATCACCTAATGACTTGTGCATCAGCCCCACACTCAACTGTGGCCAGTCACTATAAATTACATCACCATATAAACGTATTTTTGCCCCGAGTACCGATTGCTCAATCACACGATTAGACACCGCGACCGTAAAATTTTGTTCTGCGACACTTAGTTCAAGACGATCAAAAAAATTAACTTGTGCACCACAAACGTCTAATTGATAGTCTTGTAATTTAGCCCCACTGCAAAACGCACCCAAACTCCATTCGTCTTCTGTTGCATATCCTGATAATTGAGCCCATGGCACAATGCCGCCACCGCCACTCCCTTCTAATTGAGAAACACCTGGCGTTGCTAACAGCTTTCCTCCAGCATATAACATAGAGTGATACATCAAACATGCAATAACTACAACCCAGAAGCTAGCCCACTTCATGGTATCGACCTAGCCAATCAGAAAAGTCCGTTGCGGTCAGTGGTCTGCTTAAATGATAACCTTGTGCATAATCACACTGCATGTCTTGCAATAAAGTAAGTGATGGTTGATTTTCCACCCCTTCAGCTACCACACAAAATCCAAGCTGATGGCCAAGTGTGATTGTCGAATGAACAATACATTGGTCTTGGTGCGATTCATCTAACTTTAAAATAAAAACTTTATCTAATTTTAACTCATCTATTGGCAGCATTTTTAAACGGCCTAATGACGTTTGCCCGACGCCATAATCATCTAAAGAAATCATCACACCGAGTGCTTTCAATGCTTTTAGTACCGCAATACCTTTTGCTTCATTTTCAATCATATCGCGCTCAGTCAACTCAACGGTAATTAACTGTGCTGGTACATTATTGTCAAGAAGCACTTGTTTTAAATGTGGTAGAAATCCGTCATCTGCAATATCTTGTGCCGACACATTAATGGCCGCTTTCATCGTCAACCCTTCAGATAACCAGTTACTTACCTGCTTAACTACCGTTGCCACAACCCACTGTGTCAATTCAACAATAAGTCCTGACTGTTCAGCTAAATCAATAAATAATTCAGGAGACACCCAGTCACCGTTAGTTCTTTTCCAGCGTATCAATGACTCAACTTTGTCTATTTGCTGATTGATTAAATTCAGCTTCGGTTGATAAGTCATAAATAATTGGCCATCGTCTGCAACCAATGCCTGTTTTAACTCATCTATAATTTGCAAACGCTCTAAATGCTCTTCATCTTCCCCATCTTGGTAGTAATAAATCTCTTCACCCGTTTGCGCTGCCGTGTCTACCGCAATTAACGCTCTACGAATTAAATCATCCGGTGTTTGCGCCTGCGCAGGGTAACACACAACCCCTACACTAAAGCGTAATGTAATGTCTAAACCTTGAATGGTATAAGAGCTTGTCAATGATTGCAGCAATTGGCTTACGCATGCTTGCTTAGTACTATCCGGCTTTGCTGCTAGCACGGTTAAAAACTCATCGCCTCCTAAACGTGCATTAAAGCCATTCAATGATTCTGTCGCTGTTTTCATTCGCTCAGCAACCGCTTGAATACAACTGTCCCCAACTCTTGGGCCCAACTTATCATTGATATGGCGCAAACCTTTAATATCAATCGCCACCAAATAAAATTGCTGTGACGCCGATAAATGCTTACTGAGCAAATCGAGTGCCGCACTGCGATTATAAAACCCGGTTAAATTATCATGACGAGCTTGAAAGCGAATTTGCTTCTCACGAGTTTGAATATCCTCCCCCATCTCGTGAAACGCATCAACCAGCTCACAAATTTCTTTACTGGGTCTCGTCTCGGTTAATGATGCTAAATAATTGCCCTGAGCAAACTGTTTGGCCATCACGGTGAGCTGTTGAAGCGGGGTCGTCAGATTATTCGCCAATATGCCACTGGTAATGAAACCAATTAAGATTGTGCCACAAGATAAGAAAATAATGGTCAGCACTAATTGATCAAACTCGTGATAATGGCGACTCAGGTCGGCACTCAATACAACACTAATAGGATTATTCGATAAGGCAGCTAAGGGCACCTCGGCACTGATAAATACAGGATGCTCTTTAAACCAGCGATTAATTCTCTGGCCATGAATATAACCTAGTAAATCCTGCTCCGCAGGATGTTCAATAATCGAGCTTGCCTTTAGTCCACTCCCATGCCCAATAAAGCTCATTTCCATGCCTGTTAGCTCTTTCAACTCCAAAGCCACTTTTTCGTCAATGGCAAACCCAACAATACTAAATGCAATGGTCCTAGGCGCTTTGATAGGTAAAATAATTGCTTGATAAAGCTTGCCGCTGATCACAATGAAAGTAGAGCGCTCACCATTCGCTAACAAATCCTTCATCAATTCTCGGCTATCATCTGGTAGCACAATATCAGTTTGATTTGCTGAAATGAGCTTTCCTCGTACATCCAATAACAGCATTAAGTCAGCATCAATTCGCTGACTATGGTTGAATAACACACTGCTGATTGTATCTGCGTCTCGCGTTGCAACCGCTTGCTTAAACCCAAAATCCGCGGTAAGTACCGTTGCAGCTGTTACCAATAAGCGCTCTTTTGCTTTTAAATACTGTTGGTATACATTCTGTGCAACTTTTATATCTTGCTGAACTCGCCGCTCATTAAAATGGCTAGTTGACCACCAGAAGCTGACTAAACTCGCCATCGAAGTTAGTAACACTAACCCCACACACAATAAAATAATTCGATTCTTTAGACTAGTGCCCATGATGTTCCTTAAATACTTCACCAAAGGTGTTGCGAGGCAAAGGTGCTAACGTTGTTATTATAGTTATTTGTTGCTGTTTTCGCGCTGACCATTGATGCTGTTCACGCTGATTAATATCACCTACTTGTGTCTCATGCCATACTGTATAATCTTGCGTAAAGTCAGGTAATTCAACCAATCCTTTGTCATTACTGATATATACATGAGGGTGGTTAGCTACATATATATAGCCAACCATTGAATCATGAATATTGCAACCTAGCACAACAATCCCACTTTGTTCAAAAATGATGGGCTTTTTAGGAGTGCCAGCATACAATTTTAATTCAAATGACTTCGCTTGCGAGAAAGAATAGACATGATGACGGATATCGTCACTGTTTGGAAAGCGCACTGATTGCCCTTTAGAGATTGCCAATAACCGTGGCGCAAAGCGTTTGCCTACTTGATCCATTACAGCAACCTCTGATGGCACAACTTTTATCATATCACCATCAAGCAGTTCAACAACAACGCCTGAAAGCGGTTTATGATACTGATCTGTTAGCAGCAGTGTTTTCGCCAATAGCGCCTGCGGGCTCAAACAGCACAATATACATAAAATTATAAAAGTACGAATAACAAACATGAAAGGCGGACCTTGCCATCAAATTTTTACTTTAATTACTCTAAGTAAAAGTGACAGCCAGTCTAATTGCAAGGTATTTGCGAGATAACCCCCAATAAACAACATAAAGTGCTGTTTATTGGGCGAATAATATACTCTATGAAGAATAAATGTTTAGATAATTAATCCATAGTCAGTATCAAGAATCGCAATGACTTCTGCACGAGGGTCTGCTGGTATCTTTAACGGTCGCCCAACAATTTTACTCGCAATGCCCACATAGGTATCAGACACCGACATCATTACCTCTACTGGCAGTTTGTAGCCATGTGCGAGCGCTTCTCGCTCAGTCATACGATCTTTATTAAGCAGCACATCGCTGTCTGGCACGTTATTGATCAATAACTGTCGGAACCCTTCTTTTGAGTTTTCAACAATTTTACCATCACGGTACGCCGAGCCATCCCAAATTCGGCTTGAATCTGGAGTACCTACCTCGTCGATATAAATCAACTTTTGGCTGCCATCTTGCTGCTCTACATAACCAAATTCAAATTTGGTATCTACAAAGATTTGATCGAGCTTGGCCAACTCATCACTAATAAGCGCGAAACCTTCGCTAAGTAGTTGCTCATATTTAGCAACATCTTGCTCAGAGTTAAAATTGAATGCAGCTAAATTATCAGTAATATTTTTGCGGGTAATATTCACATCATCAACGGCTGGTACATCAGCAATACCGGTAATGATCCCTTTCGTTGAAGGGGTGATCAAAACATCGTCTAACTTTTGATTCGCTTCTAAACCTTCAGGTAAATCAATACCACAGAAATTACGGACACCTTTGCTATAGTCGCGCCACATGCTACCAGTAATGTATTGCCGAGCGATTGCTTCTACTTTCACTGTACTGGCTTTTCTCACAATCCACACATATGGGTGTGGAATATCAACAATATGATTGCCAGCAAGACCGGCATCATCAAATAGCTTAAACCAATGCGCTGCCACACTGTTTAACGCAATACCTTTACCTGGTACACCATTCAAACCATTCTCACCTTGCCAAATACAGTCAAAAGCTGAGATACGATCTGAAATAACCATAATCGCTAATTCAGTTCCATGGGGGACATCATACTGTTTATCTGTAATTAAACGGGCACTGTCTTCATCAGTTAACCAATACACTGAGCGTACCTTGCCACTATGTACAGCACCTTTAGTGCGAATTGGCAGATCATCATTTATGTCTAAAACTTTGTAGCTACTCATTATTACTCCAAGGCCGGATGCACCTTGCTAAAGGGCACAAAAATATGAGGGGGTTAGGAGGCGCTATAATAAGCTTTTGGGGCTTAAATCACAATCTATAGCCGCAAAGTTCGTACGAAAAGACAGCCACTCGCCAGAATTCCCTCATGTTGGTGTTTCATCGCCAAAAGCCGGCGATTAAACCAAACTCAGTGTTGCTAAGACGAAAACTGTAATATTATCTCATTGACATTAGCCCGCTTGGTTTCATTATGATCACAATCACAGACCTTATTCATACTTGGCCTACTCAACCTCAACCCACGCTCAACATTCAAGCGTTGCACATAAACAAAGGTGAACGCGTTTTCCTACACGGCCCAAGCGGTTGCGGAAAATCGACGTTGCTCGGGTTGCTAGCAGGTATCAATATGCTGAAATCGGGTCAAATTAAAATATTGAATACTGATTTATCAACTTTAAACAATGCACATCGAGACCGTTTCAGAGCCGATCATATTGGCACTATATTTCAAAGTTTTAATCTGCTTCCGTATCTGAACCCGCTCGAAAATGTGATGTTAGGATGTGAGTTTTCTAAGCTGCGACGCAAGCGTCTAGCTGATAAAAAAACCGATGTTACAACTGAAGCGACTCGGCTGTTAAAGGCACTGGGGTTAAAGGACATAGTGCTAACACAGCACGTGTCAAAACTGAGCATTGGTCAACAACAGCGTGTTGCCGCCGCCCGAGCCTTTATTGGTGAACCTGAACTTATCATTGCCGATGAGCCCACCTCATCACTCGATGCCGACAACCGCCACACCTTCATAGAAACACTATTTAACCAAGCTAAAGATTATCAAGCCACGGTGCTATTTGTTAGTCATGATAATAGCCTAGCTTCCTTATTTGATCGTCAGATCAGTTTGTCTGATATTAATGGGGTATAAAATGACATTGCTTAAACTCGCGATTAAAAGCAGCTTAAACCGTAAAGCCAGTGTTTTTCTCACACTCTGTACCATCGCTATCAGCGTCATGTTGCTGTTAAGCATCGAACGTGCAAGACAAGATGCGAAAAGCAGTTTTAGTAATACGATTTCAGGCACTGATTTAATTGTTGGCGCCCGAACAGGAGATATTCAATTACTGCTATCGAGTGTCTTTCGCATCGGACATACCAACAATGCAGTCTCATGGCAAAGTTATCTCGACATCAGAGAAAAAAAAGGAGTCGCTTGGACCATCCCTATCAGCCTAGGAGACAGTCATAAAGGTCATGCCGTACTCGGCACCGATGCAGCGTACTTCACGCACTATCGCTACGGGAAAAAACAACACTTGGCGTTTCAACACGGTCGACCTTTTCATAATGCCCAAGAGGTGGTGCTTGGCAGTGACGTGGCAAACACGCTGCATTATCATATAGGGCAACAAATTGTCATATCCCATGGCATGGGCAATACCAGTTTTCATCATCATAATGATAACCCAATGACCATTGTCGGTATATTAGCACCAACCGGAACTCCAGTAGATAAAACACTGCATATTCCTTTGATTGCAGTTGAAGCAATGCATGAACAAAATCATAAAAAGCCGATGATGATTGGCAAAAAACCACAACAAAGCAGCCAAGTAGAACATCAATATGGCAACGCACATAATCATGACGAGGGTGACGACAAACCTCATGATAATCACGACCACCTTCATGCTACTCTAGACTCAGAGCCAAGTGATTTAATTGGAACACCGCAACAAATAACCGCTTTTTTAATGGGCTTCGACTCCCCCTTATATACCCTACAAGTCAGACGTAATATTAATATGTATAAAGCCGAGCCTTTGCTGGCTATCATGCCTGGCCTCACACTCCGAGAACTATGGGAAATGCTCGATATTGTAGAAAAGATCCTACTGTTATTCTCTATCGTGGTGGTACTCGTGAGCTTATTGGGTATGTTAACGACATTACTTGCTACACTCAGTCAGCGCCGCAGAGAGTTGGCTATTTTACGCTCAGTAGGTGCTCGTCCAGCTCACATCTTTGCTTTAATGAGTAGTGAAGCCATTCTTATTACGTTTGTTGGTTGTCTCGTTGGCTGTATCTTATTTTATGCACTCTTGATTGTTGCAAATCCAATATTACAAAGCCAATTTGGTATTGGTTTAACCATAGGCTGGCTGACAAACTATGAACTCACACTTTTAGGCGCTATTATGGCCGCAGGAACATTAATGGGGTTGCTCCCCGCCGCCAGAGCCTATTTTTATTCATTGGCTGATGGCATGAGTATAAAAATTTAGGAGCACAATAAGTACTATGAGATTTTTGACGTTAATACTGTTCACTTTACTCAGCTTTTTAGGGTATGCAGCCGCCCCAAAAGAAATTTTTTGGGAAGACTTAATCCCTAAAGGACATGTACAAATCAGCAACCAAGATGCTGCCAGTCATGATGGCGCAGACCAAAACTGGGTGCAACCTGATCTAAACGCTCCGGTCGTAAAAAGTTTAGATGGCCAATCAGTAAGCTTACCTGGTTTCGTTGTGCCGCTTGAAGGCGACAGTGAGATCATTACTGAGTTCTTGTTAGTACCCTACTTTGGTGCTTGTATTCATGTGCCTCCACCGCCACCGAATCAAATAGTGCATGTGAAAATTAAAAATGGCGTCCCTATTGATAGCCTTTATGATGCCATTACAGTTACTGGCATAATTAAAGTAGAAACATGGAAAGGTGAATTAGCGCAAACAGGTTATACCATGCAGGCTGTGGGTGTGGCCCCTTTTCAGCTATAAACGCAGCACGTAATAAACAACTCAATAATAAGTGCAGTAAGCATACCGTTTTACTGCACCACTTTCTTATGCTGGACGGGTGATTTTAAAAACTTCTCCTAAACTTGCATACCCACCACCGCCTAAGCGCGCAATAGGATCTAACGCTAGCGCATCGACTTTACTACGCCCTTTGTGGTCAGTTTCAACTATATCATCATCGATATACGCATGAGTCACCTGTACAAACATCAACTTCATGGGCAATTCTCCCATTTCAACCACTTTATGCAGTTTACACGCAAATGCAACTTTACATTGCGCGACCCTTGGCAAAGTTGATCCGGCAAAGTCGGTGAGCGTCAAATCCAATGTATCCAGTTCAGACTGATCGTTCGGTAAAGTTGCTGCTGATAAAGTCACTTCATCTGCTAGGCGACTATCTGCAATATGAATCACCAGCTCTTCTGTTGCTTCAACATTTAGCGCCGAGTCTTTATATTCGCCACAAGGTTTTACCCCTACCGCATACATCAACACTGCTGGATCGGAGCTTACCGCCGTAAAGTACGAAAATGGTGCTAAGTTTAATGTGCCTTGGGTATTTTCAGATAACACCCATGCAACAGGACGAGGCACCACAGTTTGCGTTAACGTATGGTATACCTTATTTGGAGACAAACTATCAAAATCAAGGATCATAAAACACTCTTACTTAAAATTAAAAACTAAAATCATTAATTCATTACTTTTCAAAAATTAAGTCGCAAATCCTTCTGGCATCGTCGTTTGATGGCCATTCACGGATAATTTTTGAATGACCTTCTCTTCATTTGGGTAGGCTTCAATCAGCGCGTCGGCAATCCCTGCAGTAAAGCAACTCCCCGTGAAGCCTGGTGCCATTGTACAGCCAAATAACGCATACTGGCCGCCCTCGACCAAACATCCTCCCTGCCAAACCCCCGCAGGTATCAAGTACTGACAAACCTGACCATTGGTAAAGTCAGTGCCGAGCACGACTTGCTCCGAATCTCCATTCTGGTATAGAAGCGTCAATTCTAGCGGATCACCACCATAAAAATGCCATACCTCATCGAAGGTCAATTTATGAAAACAGGATACACTGGTTAAGCTATCACAGTACAAGCCTATCATCGCAGTACCCACTGGTTCACCGTGCGTATTGTTACTGCTGGAACGCCATGTACTTTTAAAAAGTGTACTTTCGACAGGTAATCGTTCAAAACGATAATGTCGTAATACCGCCATTATTTCCGGCGTTATAGGTTGATGTTTAAAATGCACTAAGTCACACACATCAACAATCGCATCTGTGTTTAACGCCCCATAAATATGGGGGAAAAGGGCAGGTGAAGACATTGTGGTACTTGGTGCTTCATAACGTAACGGTGAGTTGATTAAACCCACATCAACAACCAACACAGACAAGGCTAAGTGATTATCAAAAAAACGCGATACCACTTCAGCAACTTGGTGATACTCACAAGCATGGATAAATCCTTCACTGTTTAATGATGCGGGTACATAATTTAATTCAGAAGTAATCGATGTAACATCGGCTGTAGGAACAATAATAAATATCGCACTCGTATCAGTCATCTCTGTTCTCAGATAAAAATAACAAAGCACGTATCATGGCATCATAACCCTTTATAGAACATCCTTATTTCTAAAAAGCAATAATTTAGGTGACTTTATCTAGAGGCTGTTGATTTTTGCAGTTCTATTTTTGTTCTCTTTGAGCATGCTTTTATCGCGGCGCTTAATATGTGGCCAAGTAATCTAAGCGAATATTAAGCAACAAAGAGAAAGGGCTGCTCAAAAAAACCGGTAGGCAGCGCTTGATTGGCTTTTCTACTGTGTTATCGGCTGACTCACATGGCATAACCATGCTATGCAGCCTCCATCTTGTATGAAATCCAATCAAATTGTTGTAAAAATGAACCTAACAGATCAACAGCCCCTAATATCAATCAAATCATTAACTTACTTATTGCCCTTACCTGAGTAATAAATCACCACAGGCTCAGAGTAGTTCGGCGCATGATCGTAACTAAATACACCATAATACTTACTCAAATCGGCATTACCAAAATTATCCAGTGTATACGTATCTGGCCCGCCATATAGCTTGACGCCATCAAAAGGAGAACGCGGCGGATGAAAGCGATTTCTGACCACAAAGCAACCCACTAAATCGCCGCTATCTGGATTATCCCAAGTTAACTTAACAACCCCATTCTCATTGTGTGTTTGTAAATTAGTGGGGGAAGGCAGCGGCTCATTACGACGTTCAATATACTGAATATTCAATGTCGTCGCTTGCTCTGCGTGGCAATCAGCCCAATTTATTAAAGCATTGCTCGCTTGTGATTCTGCGGTTGCGCGAATAATAAAGTAATAAGGAGAATTTGCCTTATGCAATCGCGCCAGCTCTTGCAGGCTGTAGCTGTCAAAAATAAAGTTATGCGCAGTACGCTCTTTCAGCTGCTCATTACTCACTTCATAGCCTATGTACTCTATTTTTTGTCGCTGCTTTACATGCTTAAAGTCAACATCTTTAAGCTCGACCAATTCAACCGTAAACCGCACATCTTTCGCTGACGACAAACTATTACGGCTATATAAAGTTAAGCAAGCTTGCGTGAACACCGTCTTTAGTGGGTCTAGATGCTGCAAATGCTCAAATGCCAATTGTCCGTACACGATTTCACCTTGACCATCAAATCCAGATGCCAATTTGTCTGCGACTACTTTGTCTTGGTAAATCGTATTACACGCAGACATTGTCAATGCTAAGCGTTGCTCCGGTAACTGATAAATAAGCTCTAAATTAGGTCGATAATGTAAACCACTACCAAATGGACCGTAGCCGATATCAAACTGCATTACTTGTGAATCATTACCTAACGGCAAAGTATCTGGGCCTTGTATCCGTAATAATAGCGTTTTATCCGCTAATAACTTGTTTAAAAGCGTACGTTCTACGCCATTGAATGACCACTTTAGCCAAATTCCTTGCGTCATTTTATCTGATTCAATGGTTTCACCTAACGTATGTAACGGCGTCGCTTCCATCACTTTATCAAAGTCATAAATGTCCTCTATCAAAGAGGCATCTAAAACAGAAATTGACCACTCACCATACTTCTCTATTTTTGTGGCAACACGATTCATCGGGTATAAGAAGAATTGTGCGGTCTCAATACGTGAGCCATCCTCTATCGTACTTAAATCATAAGCGACTACACCTAAACTCACGCCCCGGCCTTTATCCACTCCGATAAACATGGAGTTATATCCAAAATGTTCTTTATTCTTATTACTAAAATTTTGTGATAAATATCCGACATGCTCTCTCGCTGGAAATAATGTACGGCCGCATTGGTGCGAGGCTAATGTGGTTTTCAATCGTAATTCAGGTCTAAAAGGGGATTTTATCTTGGTGACTTTGTCAACTGCGCGAATATTATAAAAATAGAACTGGCCGCTATTGAGTTGTGTATCTACAAACTCAAGTGACTTAGTAATTGCCACCAAATTAGCTTCCGTACACGGACTTTTATTATGCTCACTGCGATATACTTCAAAATATATATCCTCTCGTGCTTCATATTGCCATTGCAGCTCTACGCTGTCATGCGTGACGTGCCCTATGGTAAAGTCACTCACTCGACTTGGCGCCAATGGAGAATAATTAATTGCTTCGCTTAAAGCATATAACACCGCAGGAATATTTTCCGCGACACTTTGTGACATGTTTTTCATGTAATCTGGAATATTGCGCGTACCCACCTCAACAACAGTTGCAATAATCCCTTTACGATAATAATACTCTCGGCCACTCCCATTAATGAGCTGCGCCGGTGGCTTTCCGCGATGAATGCCATATTGTCGCCCTGTCACTTTGCGAATTTCGTTGTTCATGTTCGCGCAAAGCACATTAAGATCAGTGCCTTCAATTTCAACTTCATGGTTAAACTTATGCGCAGGGAAAAATACATTCCCTTGTGAATGGTAATCTAAAGCAATACGAATATTGTCATGTGCTTCTACAAAATCGCGGATGGCACAGGTTTCCGGTTCAGAAAAAGCATGAGGGCCACCATAAGTATTAGTATGGGTATTGTGGTTGCGCATAAATTTTGCGTCGAAGTTACGATTCAGATCAACGCCAAATGTACCATCTCCGTTATTACGACGGTTCTTTCGCCAAAATGAAAAATGGTTACGTGAGTACTCAAAACCATCGGGGTTTAAGCACGGTACCATATATAAAGTATTGCGCGTCAAGGCTGTTTGTAATTTCGGGTTGAAGCGGTAATTATCTATAACATACTCAATAAACTTAATTGCCAATTCATTACCAATCCATTCTCGCGCATGAATTGAACCGGTATAAAGTAAAGCGGGTTTGTCGTCTGCATAAGTGACATCGAGCGATACCGTGACCAACATGATGGGCCTATTTTCCCAAGTGTTTCCGATGCTTTGTAAGCGAATTAAATGTGGGTGCTCACTCATTGCCTGCTGTAAAAAATCAATGGTATCTTGATACGATGCATATTGGATTTTCATAAATATCTCTTTGGCTAAAAAGTTTAAGACAAAAAACCCGTGCTTAATGGCACGGGTGAGCTGTGGCTATTTGCTGCCAGTGAGAAACTATTTTCTGCAGCTTTTTGTCTTTTAGATTTTTAACAACACACAACTGTTCCGGATCGCTATTGAGTACATCCACCACGCCATGGGCGCCAAATGTGTGCATGATGTCATCAATCATTTTTTGACCAATGCCTTTCACTTCAGCGAGTATGGCACGAACTTGTTCCTCGCTATAAACGGGTAAATGTACGTTATTATCATTCGCCGCTTCATCACTGGCAGGTAAGCTTGGTGACTGTTTACCTGTGCTTATTTCTGATGACGTCAGCACAAAATTATCCTGCAGATTCCAAACTTCACTCGGCCACTCTTCTTTGCTCAAGTAACGAGTATCTAAAATAGGATAGTTTTGTTCATCTAAACCATTGAATACTTCTCCACTGTCTTGGCTGGGTGTATAACGAGAAAAGCCTATATGGCGCATGGTTCGTAATAATCGCGTATCAATTTTCCCAAGCTCCTCCCAATTATAAATGGGTATATTTGGCTTGCTAAACCGGCCATCTCCAAGTAACCACATGAGATATTGCCCAATCCAGTCTCGAATATACGGAAATGCAGCAAAAGCAGTGGCACATTCTAAGATACGCAACTTACCATCTTTACCTAGAGCAATATCACATGCCCAATATTCCGCATTCGCCGATTTTGAAGTGCGAATAGCCAACTCTAATACGGCATCCGGTACGCCTTGATAATCCATGCTACCCCCTTGACTGGTATTAGTTAACCATTCACCTTCGGGGGGTCTGCGCCAAAATGCACACACAGGTTTATGGCCAATAAGCATCACTCGAATATCCGCTTCCATCGGCACAAAATCTTGTACATACACAGGGTAATACTTTTTTTCACTCAAAAGCTGCTGGGCTTGTGCTTCACTATCCACTTTATGTACGAAATACCCACCATAGTTAGAAGGCCCATATGAGCGCTTAATGATTTTTGGATAAGTTGCTTTCGCTAAAAATGCTTGCGCTTTTTCTGGTATATAAAAAATTTCGGTATGTGGGGTTGGCAAATCATATTTACGACAAAAGTGGGTCACATTTTCTTTCGATTTATTTGAGAACTGACTGTCAAGCGACGGTAAAAAACGGACATTAGGGAGTGCTCTGGCAATATCTCGAAATGCTTCATAAGCAGTAGCCGGAATATTACCAATGAGTACATCGATTTTTTTCTTTTTAACTTCATTAATAAAGCGCGCTTTATCGTCTCCCCAATGATAAGTCACTTGCTCTATTTTATCCGGCCAACCTTTAAAGTTTGATTTATCAAAAAAGCGTAATACATAATCTAAATACAGTAATCCAATCTTTGGTAGAGGTGTATGTGTTGTCATTATTTAGGCCACCTTGGCTGAGTGAAGTGCGAGTTTGCGTTGTACTGTTTTATCGATAAGGTCGACCATAGCGTCGAGCTTGTTTTGATTAAAATTAATCCCAAGCGCTTCTTGTTCTGGGGTTGCAAATGCTGGGATAGTGTTGATTTCTAGGACGACATACTCTTCTTTTTCACGATCATAAATAAGATCTACACCCGCAATCTCAAGCCCTAATAACTGAGTAGCTTGTATCGCTAAGTCTATGACTTCTTGTCCGGGCTCACGTACAAACACCGAGCCACCACTGGTGATATTAGTTTTCCAATCATCTTTAGGCGCTTTTCGGCCATAGCACCCAACACACTTACCATCGACAATATCAATCCGATAATCGGTATTGTCATAATTAATAAAGCGCTCGACATAAAAGTACCGAAGATCTGTTCGACTCAAAAAGGGCAATAACATATCAAGTGCTTGTTCACCATCTATCTTAACAATACCCACGCCTCCCCACCCATCCGTTGGTTTGTAGACTAACTTACCACCAAAATCTCGAATCGCACCTTTTAAGCCGTCAATATCATTTTTATGGCATAAACGATAATCTGGGGTTGCAACACCATGACTGCTCAGCAAATGGGATGTGCGAAACTTATCTTCTGCAAGTGAAAATGCATTGAAATTATTAAGTGTCGGAATTGCTTGGCTAAGCACTTGATATAAATATAACTGGTATTGAGTTTGCTGCCCGGCGTTATAACTTAAAAAGACATCAAGCTGCTCCATGGCGACACCATTGCATATCACTTCACCACCTTGTGCTCGCGCATCGCGTAAATTTAACCCGGTACTGGTTTGGATCCCTCGCTCTGCCAATGCATGAACTAGTTTTCTCTCGATGGCCGATCCCCCACCATTTTCATACATCCAAATACCCACATGTGGTGCTGTCACTTTTTTCTCCTTGGTAAGCTGTATTGTTTTTAAACTGAACGCTAATTTAAAAGGATCTGTATGACATATTTTTGACCAAAACCGACGGACAAAATTTGTTCATAAAAGCTTCACTGAAATGCAACCCGATATCGCGAGGATCTGCCACAACGAAATTCAGGGAGTTGATAATGACACAGATAAACTTTGATGAATTAGCGAGCCTAATTCGTTGTAATTCTCATAGTAAAAATAAAGTAAATGTAGACTTACATGGGGAGCAAATGATTGAGCTGCTAGGGCCGCTCGGCTTTTCGCTGACACGTTACCAAAGGGAGCATATAGGTGATCATTTATTATTTCATACTCCAAAGAAAACGGGTCGAAAAGTCTTGCTGTTAGGCCATTTAGATACTGTATTTCCCGATGGGACTTTTAATGAGTTTCATCAAGATGACGAGTGGGTGTATGGCCCTGGCGTATGTGATATGAAAGGCGGAAACTTTGTTGCTTTGAATGCGCTGAGACAATTGCGTCAACAATGTGGCCCCCTTTATAACATAGACTTTTTACTCGTCAGCGACGAAGAGATTGGTAGTGATGACAGCAAAGCCTTAACAACCGAGCTCGCCACGCATTATGATGCGTGTTTAGTTTTTGAAGCAGCAGGGAAAAATCATGAAGTTGTGGTTGCTCGCAAAGGCATCGCAACTTTTGATATCTGTATAACAGGCAAAGCGGCGCATGCTGGCAACCATTATAGTGAAGGCATTGATGCCAACTTTGCTTTAGCCAACTTATTACTGGAAATGACCAGTCTCAGCGACTTAAAGCGCGGTAGTACCGTCAACGTTGGGAAGATTTCTGGTGGATTAGGGGCTAACACTATTTCACCGAAAGCCAACATGTTAGTCGAAGCGCGGTTCACATCAAAAACAGAACAACAACGATTACTCAAAGGCATTGAGAATATTTGTTTGGCGGTTGAAATTACGGGCGTAGAAATCGCTATCAATGGCGGTTTACAACGTGGTGTCATGGTACCAAACGACGAGCAGCAGTATCTACTCGAACAAATATCAAAAATTTTAGGCTCCCCACTCGCTGTAGAACATCGTGGTGGCGTCTCCGATGCCAATACAGTCTCCGCTGCTGGCACAGCCACACTAGATGGCTTTGGCCCTTATGGTGATGGTGATCACACCATTCATGAGCGTGCGCTAAAATCAAGTTTTGCACTGCGTATTGAACAAGTCAGTAAAATTCTATCCGCTTGGTGCTTTAATACACCTTTTGAATCCATTAATACCTCTGAGCAGGTGGTGACCTCTTAGATCTAAAACTCACACAGCGCATGCACCATTACTTCTGACACTTATGACAAAAAATGGTGCTTCGCTGACCAAGCCTAATTTCTTGTAATTGGGTATCGCATGTAAAACACGGCTCACCTTTACGTCCATAAACAAGCAGCTGTTGAGCAAAATAACCCGGTTTTCCATCCGTTTGTGAAAAGTCTTTCAGTGTCGTGCCACCTTGCTCAATCGCAGCTGAGAGTGTGTCTTTAATGATTGGGGTTAATGCTTGAAAACGCTTTAACGATACTTTTCCTGCTTCTTTTTTAGGGTGTATTCCTGCTTTAAATAAAGATTCATTCGCATAAATATTGCCTACACCTACCACCACATGGTTATCCATAATAAATTGCTTAATAGGTATTTTTTTACCTCGAGAACGCTCATATAAATGTAGCGCAGTAAACGCCCCCGTTAATGGCTCTGGTCCGAGCTTTGCAAATAATGTATGGCTTGTACCTAGTGCCTGCCATAAGCATGCACCAAAACGCCGCGCATCATTTAATCTTAACGCCTTACCATTCTCAAAGTGAATTTCCACATGATCATGCTTTTTCAATGGCTCCTCGATAGGTACTATCCGCAAATGTCCAGACATACCTAAATGTAAAATGACGCTACCGACCGCCGTATCTAATAACAAATATTTGGCTCTGCGCCGTACATTCTCAATCTTCAAATTAACAATGGTCGTTACATCATCGGGTATCGGCCATCGCAGGCTTGGGTTATGAATAAGCACTTGTGTTACCGTTTGATCTTGAACGTGTGGGTGTATGCCTAAACGGCTCACTTCTACTTCTGGTAATTCAGGCATAAAATACTCTGTAATAATTAATTCGCAAATCCCGTGTTTTCAGACTTGCCAATTTCTAAAGGTAAAAATAATTGCGGTACTAATTCCATCGGCACCGATAACCAGAGGTGCTGCTGTTTATCAAATAAGTAGTACTGCTCATTATCCAAATATAGTTGATAACTTAACGGTAATTCTTGCCCGGCTAGCCAAAACCGTGCAACTGTTATGGCTTTATCTGCACTTAACCTTATGTCGACAACTTCTAGCTGCAATGATAACCATAAGTTTACCAAAGACTGCATTTTCTCTGGCTTTGCTTGCCAAGGTCCATCTATACGCCACGACGTTCCTATACGCTCAATTTTATAACCTGGAAACGCTAACGTCAGTACAAAGCTTTGCGCTGGTAACAAGGCTTTTGGCCCGGAAACCTGACTCTCTGGAGCCAATTTATGGTGTACACCATTGAGAAAAAAAATCATCAAAAGCATCGAGAAAATCACAACGTTATTCCACGCTTTACGACTTAAGCCCATAGCAGTTTCCTTCATAAATATAGCTCGCAGTGTAGCTACATTTAGCTACACACACAAACCCAACTATACTAATATTAATTCTTTCAATCTGTTAGCTCACTGCCATCACAATAACTGTATGCCAGCCAAGCATCATAAGGGCCAGCCTTATCTGGTTGGAAGTTATAGCTCCAATGTTTTACTTTATAAATAATTCCTTGAAAACCCACTTTCTCAGCAATGGCTGAATAAGCTCTATTTGGTTGCCATTGCGGCGCGGCACACTCTCCTAATCGATAGCCAACGGTAAAAGGGACAGACAATTTTCTGCCAAAATCAGCTTGTAAAGCTTCCACCCTACGACCCCGTCAACGAGTGACGGATCATGAATAGCGATACTTCCTTGCCCTTTACGCTGATTTAAAAATGGAAATGCTAAACCATCTTGCGCTGTATCATTCACTTCTAGATTGTAACAGCCTACTGGCAAATCCAACTCTAATATATGCTCAGACGAGGCGTTAAACTGATGCCATTGTTTAACAAGATGATGATCTCGATCTTTGATGCTTACGCTGGTTTCGTCTGCAAACTTACCGGTCGTTAAATACAATTTTGCCCGATTACTAAAAGTCTGAGGTAAATCAAAGTTACTCACAGCAAAATCATTACGACTATTTTCATCTTCTGCCGTGATAGCCTGTACTTTTAAGCGTGCATTGGACGATGTGAATTCTCCCCAATAACGAGCAGGTAAGGTAAGGATTTGGCGTTCGCCTGGATTTAACTCTCCATGCCATAAATAATGTTGCTGCTTAGTGACTCCATACCAAAAATCAATGTCTGTAATATCCGTTTGCCCTTGATTTACCACCGCAATGGTTACCTCGCCACAACGCGTATTTGTTCGGCTATCTATGTCATTATTTGGTGCTAAAATCTGCTCAATAGCCAAATCTGTATTCAGCCTGACAGGTCCATATGTCACCAATACAGCACTCACAATATACCTCGGTGCATCAGACCCATATTGTGATGGCTGCCAAGTATAAGTCTGCCAATCGATATCTAACATAGACTGAGCGCGGCGTGTATCAAGCTCATAACTAAATGGCTCAACCACTTCTCCTGGGCACCAATTTGCTCGGGCATAAATATAGGTGCCACCTTGTGGGAATGTTGCACTTTGATCGCAATCGGTACGCCAAAGCGGTGTACGTGCTAACACACGCTCATTTTGTAATAGCTCAAAATAACGCTCGCACCACTCGCCACATAACTCCGCCTCTTGCGCTGGGTTATCAAAAGAAAGCGCGTGACCATGTGCGGAAACAATTACCTTCAATTGAGCTTTGATGTCATCAGCAGAAAAAGTCACTTCTTTTGCAGGTAAAAACGACGAAAATTCATTCGCCGATTTATAAGGCCACCCGGCTGACGCTGAATAATACACTGGTACAACTTTATTTACTCGCCTTGCAACAGTACCTCGTGTTATCAATTGTGCGCTAAAGCCAAATGCTGACTTTTTGACGCCCCAGCCACCATAATGCACATTCAAAGTTCCCTCTCCTTTGAGTACCGGCGCCAAATGTGAAATATCAAAGACATACTTTCGCCTCCAGCTACGGTTAAAACCATGCATTCCCCTTTGCATATAGCCCGCATAAGGGGTAATTAAACGACCGAATTCATATCGATGCCCGTCTTTTAACCATTCGAAACGCACTGTGTAATCCCAATCACTGCACCCTTGCACTGCACAACCTAATTCAACCTCTAAAAACTGCTGCTGCTTAAAATTGGCTTCACTTGGCAGCGTAAGTAAATAAGCATGATCGCCATGGTGTTCAAACGATTGATAAGAAACTAGCTCAGTCTCTCCAGCGTATAAAACACACGTGAATAGTGAAAATATACTGTATAAAAAACCATATTTAATGAATGCCATTACATTTCCTTGTTAATAAAAGGTTAAACAATATCAACAAAAAATAAAAATACCATCGAACAAATACGCCTTATTCACTTTCATAGCACCTGAGATATTTAAAATCTCATGCTCGGAGTAACACTTATGTCTAATTTAACGATACAAGGCTATTTTATTACCAACAGAGTTTGATAGAATATCGGCCAAAATTTAAGGAGCTCCGTCCATGGCAATGTATGTAGTGGGTCATAAGATCCCAGATTCAGATTCTATTTGTGGTGCAATTGCACTTGCGTATTTAAAGAACCAAATTGGTGAAGCAGCCGTACCTACACGTTTAGGTGATATTTCTCCTGAAACACAATTTATTCTTGATCGTTTTGGCTTTGAAGCACCTGAGCTGAAGCTTAGCTATGCAGGTGAAGAAGTATACATCGTTGATCATACTGAAAAAACACAAGCCCCTGATGATATAGACGAGGCAACAATTGTTGGCGTTGTGGACCATCACAAATTAGGTGATTTAACCACCTCTACACCGCTAGAATGCTGGATCCGCCCTGTTGGCTGCAGTAATACCATCATTAAAATGATGTATGACTTCTATAATATCGAGATCCCAAAAGATATCGCTGGCTTAATGTTATGTGCAATATTAAGTGATACTGTTATTTTTAAATCGCCAACTTGTACTACAGCGGATATCAAGTGTGTTGAAGCTCTTGCTGAAATTGCTCATGTTGCAGATGTTAAAGAACTAGGTATGGATATGTTCAAGGTGAAATCTGCCGTTGAAGGTACACCAGCTCGTGATCTAGTAATGCGAGACTTTAAAGATTTCAACATGAATGGAAAACTTGTTGGTATTGGCCAATTAGAAGTCATTGACCTTTCTGTATTTGACGACATCAAAACTGACTTAGAAGCTGATATCGCTAAACTGAAAGAAGAAGGTGGACGCCACTCTGTATTATTACTCCTGACAGATATTATGAAGGAAGGCTCACAAATGCTTATTTCATCTGATGATGAAGGCATTATTGAAACAGCCTACGGGGTTAAACCAGAACACAGTCGAGTTTGGCTTGATGGCGTATTAAGTCGTAAAAAGCAGGTAGTACCGCCACTACAAGATGCCTTTGCGTAGTAACCTCAGCGCGTAAAAAAACCGAAGCAATTGCTTCGGTTTTTTGTTAGTTTAATTACATGACTATACTTTTCATCGAACCCGGTATTTTGGCGGTCCATACGCAAGTATTAGATACCACCTCACATCAGCATGCCTTGCAACAAGTTACACTCCCTATGAGTCACATGAGCTTGACTATTCAATTAGATCAACTCACTACCTATCGCTGTAACAGCACTGCATTCATACTCAAGTCTCATGTCTCACATCAACTCTCGATGCAATCAGGCTGGGTCATTCTTATCGAACCCAGCAGTGCTTTAGGTCAATGTATTGATACACGATTGGCGCAAAACTCCTTAATTCAATGTCCACTACAAACAATGCCCACAATACACAGTGATTTAAAAGACTTACTGGCGCTTTGCCATTTAAAATACGTGCAAAACAATCGTCATTTAGATGTGCGGATCCAATCACTTTTAGTCCAGTTAGATCAATGCTTCACAACCAGCTGCATTAAACCAGAACATTGGCTTGCAAAAGATATTGCTACACAGTTAAATTTATCAGAGAGTCGATTTTTGCACTTATTCAAACAAAATATGCAACTACCTTGGCGCCCATATTTACTATGGCGACGACTAATCTGTGCTATTAAGGTTATTAGTAAAGGTGGAAGCGCGACTCAAGCTGCATATATTGCGGGGTTTTCAGACAGTGCTCATCTAAGCCGCACTTTCAAAAAGCAATTTGGTATTACTTTACAAAAACTTCTTTCCAGAAAAAACACTCAACAGTAACTTGCGAAATACTGTATAAAAATAAAATCAAGTTCAAAAATCAATCAATTAATTGACTTCCTGTTAAATTTTAATCAACATAATGGGCCACAAGGTCTTGTGGGTAATAAATTTGGACTCTGTCCCTTTCAACCATTTAAAAGGATTAATTTATGAAGAAAGCACTCATACTTGCTCTGTCATTATTTTCAATGAGCACCTTCGCCAACACGAATGACTTCACGATTGAAGCACAAAAGTCAGGTATTCAAGGTTCATTCACGGATCAGGCATATTCCACAAGTAAAGTCGGGAAAAATAACCGTATTAATTTTAAGGCATCTGGCTCTGCGGCTGATATCTTTAATGCAACCATTGAATATAAAGATAATGTATTTCTCCTGGCGCTTGATAATGTTAATAAACAAGTTGTAATTAACGGCTTTACTAAGCAAAAATCGGAGCTTGTTGTTACCAAAGAACTGCAATCTGATATCAAAAATATGCTTCATAGTGCACAACTGCATGCTGAAAAAATTAAGGGCTTTCAATCTACGCTCGATAATGAGTCTAATACTGCTTTATTGAAGTTTTTCGAATTTTTAGCAACCTACCCAATTGATCAGCCAATCCAACAAACGCTGAGTGCATCTACGGGTTCACGCATCCAGGGGTGGACGGATATTTGTTATGCAATGGGAAACAGAAAAACCGCTGTTTGGGACCTTGATAATGGTTCTGTGAAAACAAAGTCCTACATTGTTGGTGGTCACGGGTTTTGTGCTGGTCGCTGTGGTGCGGGTTGCCCAATGTTTGGTGATGGGCAATACAGTCAAGATTGCTTAAATCACGACGCATGTGCTGATGTAGAAGGTGAACAACTTGGTAATTGCAGTGATGAGTGGGTATCTGCCTCTGATGATTTCTGGTTTTCACCTGACTGTGAAACACCGCATTCATCTTAATAATCTATACGCTTTATACAGAGAGAAGTTATTCTCTGTATAAAGTTAAAAAGCATTCTAAGCACACCATGTGTCGTTCAATTAAATACGTCCTTCGCCTCTATAGCCAGTTTATTCAATTTTTATTGCGCGTATTCAGTCATAGTGCCTTTCTAAAAAAGAGAGGATACTATGCACAATTACTTATCAAATACTAAGCTTTTAAATTATCAACACATTCAAATCCAAACTCTTATTACCAACAAAAATTGGTTGGTAATAAATCAAACTCAAGCTTTAAAGTCTATCTATGATTTTGTTATGAATGACATAAAATTTGCCTACAGCAGCGAGGATTCTTTAAGTGCATCTACAGTTTTATATCAAGGCTATGGCCAATGTAATACAAAAGGAACCTTACTGATGGCACTATTAAGAGCGGTGGGTATTCCCTGTCGATTACAAGGCTTCACCATTAGTAATAATTTAAAACAAGGTGTTATTCCTAATTGGATTTTAACGTTAGCACCAGCGCAAATTATTCACAGTTGGGTTGAAGTATATCTAGACGATAGATGGCTAGAGTTAGAAGGTTACATTATCGATCAGGATTATTTAAATGCAATTCAATCGCGTTTTAAAACGCATCTTGGCAGCTTTATAGGCTACGCAATTGCAACTCCCTCCTTGCAAAACCCCAACAATCAATTTAACGGACAAAATACTTATATTCAGCATAAGAGCATTATTGCATCTCTAGGCCACTTTGATAATCCAGATGATTTTTATCAACGACATCATAATCTATCTGGCGTGAAAAAGTGGCTATATAAATACTTATTACGGCATATAATTAACCGGAGAATAGCTGGGATTAGACACTCAATAACATCGAACGTCAAATTGGAATCGTGAAATATAAGGAAATACAAAATGTTATGTAAAATAAAACTGCAAAGACTGGCGAGATACCTTGCAATACTGGCCATGTTCCCCTTGCTCATTGTAATGAGTGCAGAGCTCACAGTAGCGCTACTACAATGTACGGTGAAAGAAGCACTACCGACGGACTGTAGGATTTTTAATTATGATATTGGCATGATACTCGCCGTAAGTTACACCGCAGGTTGGGCTGCACTATTAACGCTGCCAATCGCTGGTGTGGGGGCATATATCTGTTACATTAAATCATTGAGGCTGAGAAAACCTTAAGCGTATCTGCATCGTTCACTTAAAATAAATACACCACCAACAAAAATGGCGCTCAATGGCGCCATTTCATGTGTAATCAAATCATTATGACTTATTACGGTTTTCTTTAGTAAATGCTCTGAGCTTACGCTTTTGCGACAGCGTCATCTTATTTGTGCGTCCTGAGAATGGGTTGTCCCCTTCTCTAAATTCAATTTTTATCGGTGTGCCCATGATATTCAAAGCTTTTCGATAATAGTTCATCAAGTAACGCTTGTAACTATCAGGCAAATCGTGGACTTGATTACCGTGAATCACGATTCTTGGGGGGTTATAACCCCCTGCATGGGCATACTTGAGTTTCACTCGACGACCACGCACCAGTGGCGGTTGGTGATCGGCCTGTGCCATATCCATTATACGACGAAGCATTGCTGTACTAATACGCTTAGTTGCAGACGCATACGCTTCATCTACCGATTCAAATAAATGACCAACACCTGTGCCATGCAGTGCCGAAATGAAATGCAAGCGGGCAAAATCAATAAACCCGAGACGACGGTCAAGCTCAGTCTTAATTCGCTCTTTTACGTAATCATCTAGGCCATCCCATTTGTTGACCGCGATCACCAGTGAACGTCCTGCGTTTAACGCAAAACCTAACAAGCTTAAGTCTTGATCTGAGATACCTTCACGTGCATCCACAACAATCAACACCACGTTCGCATCTTCAATGGCCTTCAATGTTTTGATGACTGAGAACTTCTCCACAACATCGCTGACTTTCTTACGTTTTCGAACACCAGCGGTGTCAATCAAAACATACTCGCGTTCATTACGCGTCATTGGAATATAAACTGAATCTCGGGTCGTACCGGGCATATCATAAACAATAACCCGTTCTTCACCTAAAATACGGTTGGTTAACGTGGATTTACCTACATTAGGACGACCAATAATGGCAAGCTTTACGGGCTTGTCTTCAAAACCAGTTTTACCATCTTCATGCGCCCCTTCATCACCTTCGAGATATAAATCAGCCAAGTCAGCATCATCTTGCGCTAGTTCATCTTCTTCAGCCGCTAGCTCTGCAATCACAGGCTGTAAAGTGAGATCTAACAACTGGGTAATACCACGGCCATGCGCAGCAGCAATCTGATATACTTCGCCGATCGCTAGCTGGTAAAACTCTGCACAATTTGAATCGGCATCAATCCCATCCGTTTTGTTCGCAACAAGAAAACATTTCTTTTGCTGTTTACGCAAGTGCTGTGCAATAGCCTGATCTGCAGCGTTCATTCCTGCTCGAGCATCCACTAAAAACAGAACAATATCCGCCTCTTCAATCGCCAACAGCGATTGCTCAGCCATTTCCGTTTCAATGCCTTCTTCAGAACCGTCAATACCACCGGTATCCACAACGATAAATTCATATCCATCGTAACTGGCTTGGCCATATTTACGGTCACGTGTTAGACCTGGGAAATCCGCAACCAACGCGTCACGAGTACGTGTTAAACGGTTAAATAGCGTGGATTTACCCACATTAGGTCGCCCTACAAGAGCGATCACAGGAAGCATAGACTACCTCTTTAATAAACAACAAAAGGCTTCGCAAAGCGAAGCCTTAACAAACTTAATAATAACTAAGTGTTATGGAATTTTAACGGCGCTAACTTCACCATCACGGGTGTATACAATTAGCTTGTCGCCAGCAATCACTGGTTCAACAAAAAACCCAGAACTATCAAAACTTTCTCTTGATACTAGCTGACCACTCTGTTTATCTAACCAGTGTAGATTACCTTCTTGGTCACCTACAACTAAATAGTTCCCAGCCACTGTAGGCGTCGTTAAGTACCACCCACGTAACGCAGGTTGACTCCAACGTTCAATGCCTGAGTCCTTATCTAGTGCATAAATAACACCTTCGCTATCTACAATATAGATGGAATTGGTTTCAATGCTAAAGTCTCTATAACTACTGTACTCTCGTTTCCAAACGACATTACCGTTTCGTACGTCAACAGCAGCTAAATTGCCATTATACGCAATTGCGTATACATTGGTGCCACTCACTAATGGTTTTGTATCAATATCAACCAATCGCTCAAACTCTGACGCACCTTTTGCCAAGGCAACATCAACGCTCCACGCGGAATAACCGTTTTCAGCAATTAATACTGATAGTTTACCACTTTCTTCACCGAACAGCACTCCACCATTTGCACTCGTAGGTGAACTCAAACCTCTCAGTGTTAATGCCGGGACTTCTTGTTCATGCCGCCAACGTTCTTCACCGGTATCTGGGTGTAACGCAAGCAACTTACCTGACCCTAGGTTGACATAAATTAACCCATCGCCCGCCGCAGGTGAAGATAACGCTTCTCCAGGCACGGCTTTACGCCACACAATTGCACCCGTTTCACGGTCTAAAGCAATCACTTCACCATGCTCTGAACCAATATAAATTTTACCAAAAGCTTGTAAGATACCACCAGAAAGCTTCGCACTATCGCTGTCTTCCCAAGGCCAAAAGGCTTGGTTTTTACGTGAATCGGTTTCCCAGAGTGTTTTACCTGTATTTACATCTAACGCTTTAACTTCACCATAGCGTTCAGCAACAAAGACGGTGTCTTCGTGTACAGTCGGCGTTAACCTAGAAAAGTAATGCTCGACACCACCTCCCACACTTTCTTGCCACTGAACTTGTGTTTCAAACTGGTTATTAATCTCAGGTAATACTAAAACCTCTTCATCTTCATCATTTGATGAACATCCACCCAACAACGACGCCATACACAGCGCTAAAGTGGCTATACTAAGCTGTTTCATTTTAGCTCCTTATACTGCGGTCTGCGCAATGGCTAAATCATCTAGCTTATTTTGTAGTAACGTATTATTGCCATCTTCACTTGCAGAAACAGCAGCTTGATAATGTGTTCGAGCCGATTGCTTATCACCTTTTTCAAGGTACACATCACCTCTAATTTCTGATACTTGGGCATTAAAACTAGTGGGCATTTCGGCTTCTAAAGTAGCCAGTGCATCATCTAGCTTTTTATCTGCTAGTTGCACTCGTGCTAAACGAGTTAAAGCTGTTGCCTTTAATTCTGGATTCTTTACGGAATCTGCAGCAAAGCGCAATTTCTCAGCCGCTACACCGTATTGATTACTATCTACAGCTTCTTTTGCCGCAACAAACGCAGCCAACACCGCATAGTTTGACTCGGCATTATCTTTAATAAAAGAGTCTGCACTAGCTAAAATCTCCCCACTTTCAGCAATACTGCTATACGCACTAGACGCAGCTTCTGCATTGCTAATTTGGTTTTGGTTATATGCCTTCCAGCCATATAAACCACCAAGGCCAATCACAATACCTAGCGCTAAAGACACCCCATTATCACGGAAAAACTGCTTTATTGCTTCTGCTTGTTGTTCATCTGTTGAATAAATTTCCATTCTTACCTCTTATCCAGCCAAGTCTGATAGCAAGGCTTTAACCTCAGCTATTGACAAGGTAACTTGTTCTTTTTGTTCGCGAAGATATTTAACGGTTACTTTACCTTCAGCCAATTCATCTTCACCTAAGATCAAAGCAACAAGAGCGTCACTTTTATCTGCGCGTTTTAATTGTTTTTTGAAGTTGCCGCCACCTGCGTGCACCATAACACGTAAACCCATTACGTCGCTACGCAGTTCCTCTGCAATCACCGGTGCCTGAATGCTGGCTTTATCACCCATTGCCGCAACGTATACATCCGCGTTACGACGAAGCTCGCCAACACACTCTAACTCTTGCAGCATCAACACTAGACGTTCTAACCCCATAGCAAATCCAACCGCTGGGGTTGCTTTACCACCGAGTTGTTCTACTAATCCATCATAGCGGCCACCGGCACATACAGTCCCTTGTGCGCCTAAACTATCTGTCACCCACTCAAATACAGTGCGATTGTAATAATCTAAACCACGAACCAGCTTTTCGTTAACCTGATATCTGACGCCAGCTGCATCCAAACGTTCACATAAATTTGCAAAATGTGTGCGAGATTCTTCATCTAAATGCTCTGAGAGTTTTGGCGCATTAACTAAAATAGCCTGCACATCAGGGTTTTTACTATCCAATACTCGTAGCGGGTTTGAATGCATGCGGCGCTTACTATCTTCATCTAAATGCTCAATATGCTGTTCTAAAAACGCCACAAGCGCATCTCGATATTCAGCACGCGCTTCATTTGAGCCCAGTGAATTTAGCTCCAATCGTACATGTTCTGTTATACCAAATGCTTGCCATAAACGCGCCGTCAATAAAATAACTTCCGCATCAATATCTGCGCTGGCCATGCCAAATGTTTCTACGCCAAACTGATGGAATTGACGATAGCGACCTTTTTGAGGACGTTCATGACGGAACATTGGGCCCATGTACCACAAGCGTTGCTCTTGGTTATATAACAAACCATTTTGATTACCAGCACGCACGCATACCGCAGTCCCTTCTGGTCGTAAAGTAAGACTATCTCCACTGCGGTCTTCAAAGGTATACATTTCTTTTTCAACAATATCGGTAACTTCACCGATAGAGCGTTTAAATAAGTCAGTAGATTCTACAACAGGAAAACGGATCTCTTGATAACCATAAGACGCCACCGTTTGACGTAATGTTTGCTCTACTTTCTGCCAAATCTGTGTAGTACCTGGCAGACAATCGTTCATTCCACGAACTGCCTGAATTTGTTTCGCCACTGAAAATCCTAACTAAAAATTATTAAAACTGATACAAGCACGCTAAACGCACAATAATGCGCTGAAAATTAATCGCTCATTATACCGCGCTCGCTTAAAACGTAAACGACTCAACGCAGATAATCCCATATGAGTCGCTTAGTTATTTCCATTATTCGACTATTTTTATATCTATCGCAGGCTGCGCTTCTTTCTTTGCGACAAAATCACGTACTTGCGCTTCTAACTGCTCAACAATATTATCATTATCAATACGCATTTTTTGGCGTTCGCCATTAATATATAACCCTGAGCGTCGGTTTGCACCTGCAAGGCCAATATCACTGATTAAGGCTTCACCCGGTCCATTCACCACACAGCCAATTACAGAGACTGACATTGGTGTTACGATATCTTCTAAACGTTCTTCCAGTTGGTTCATGGTATTAACCACATCAAATTCTTGACGTGAACAACTCGGACATGCAATAAAGTTAATGCCTCGCGAACGAATGCGTAACGACTTCAATATATCAAAGCCCACTTTGATTTCTTGAACCGGATCCGCTGCTAATGATACCCGCAATGTATCACCAATACCTTCAGCCAATAACATGCCCAGTCCCACTGCTGACTTCACTGAGCCAGATCTAAAGCCACCCGCTTCCGTGATCCCTAAGTGTAATGGCTGATCGATTTCTTTTGCTAACAAACGATAAGCCCCAACAGCTAAAAATACATCAGAAGCCTTAACAGATACTTTAAACTGATCAAACTTCAAACGTTGTAATATTTCTACATGACGCATCGCTGACTCTAGTAACGCCTCAGGTGTTGGCTCACCGTACTTTTCTTGTAAATCTCGCTCTAGAGATCCGCCATTAACCCCAATTCGAATTGGGATATTGCGTTCACCCGCCGCATCAACCACAGTACGTATTCTGTCTTCGCTGCCAATGTTACCAGGATTAATACGCAAACAATCTGCCCCATATTCAGCTACTTTAAGCGCTATACGGTAATCAAAATGAATGTCCGTTACCAAAGGAATATCAACTTGCTCTTTAATACTCTTAAACGCTTCAGCAGCATCCATGGTTGGCACTGAAACACGTACAATATCAGCCCCGGCATCTTGAATTGCTTGGATCTGTGCAACCGTTGCGTCAACATCCATGGTATTAGTGTTAGTCATTGATTGCACGGCAATAGGGGCACCGTCACCAATAGGAACATGGCCTACGTTTATTCGGGTCGACTTTCTGCGCTTAATAGGTGATTCTGAAAACATGACGGTTACTCTACTAACGGTAATTTAAATTTTGCTAATCGGTTCTTCGGTAAAGATGTTAAATCAACACGTTGACCATCTAATTCAACATCTACCATCAAATGCTTGTTTAGGATCACAGCAAACGGTGCCTTACCCTGCACTGTCATAGTATACCCTGCTTTTTTAATCCCAAATGCTACGCGCTCTTGTGTTGCATCAAATATTTCTACCCAACAGTCATCACTGAATCTCATCACTATTGTGCTAACACCTTCTGGTAAAGCTTGCTCTTCGGTGGTTGATGTCTCTGGATCTGCCACCGTATTTAATGACATGTTTTGAGTCTCTAAAACAATGTCATCACTATCTATACCTGCTTCACCAGAGTTTTCTCTTGATTCCAATACAACCTCAGCCTGATTTTGAACTTCAACTCTCTCTTCATCCACATCTTCATTTATCTGCTCGTTGATTGATCCGTCAATACGCCCATCAGCATGCATTGCCGTGGTAGCTTCAGTGTTTTCAAGTGCAAGCTCTGTGTTTTTGATATCTAATTGCGAAGTGGTATCCGTTGATTGCCACCACCAAAGACCAGAAGCGCCTAATGTCACTATCAAAATCACATAACTAATAATCATTAAACGATTATCGCTCGCTTCTTTTTCAGTGCGACGGGAAAAACTTTGCATTTTCTTGCTTACAGCTTGCTTTTCAGGGCTTTTAAATAAGCCCATCGTTTCTTTGGCCGGTAACTTTAAAATGGCGCAATAGCTCTTTAAATAACCTCGAATAAACGTTAATGGTCCAAGTTTATCGTAGTCATCTCGTTCAAGCTGATTTATTTGTTGTGGACTTAACTTTAAACGTTCAGCAATTTCTTCGATGGAAAACCCAGCAGCTTCTCGAGCCACTTGCAATGTATAGCCTAAAGTAGGTGGTACGTCTTGTTGTTCGGTAAGTTCTTGATTCATAAAATGTAACTGTTTGGATTTACAATTAGTAAACTATGACCTTCACTCAAGATCACGTCGGGTGTTAATTTGTTCCATCGCATTAAATCATCGATCTGCAATCCATGCTGAGTCGCAATATTATACAAGGTGTCATCTGACTGAATAGCATAGGTTATATGTGGGTTATTCAAAAAGATTTTACTGCCTGCTTTCACTTTGTCTGAGGCTTTCAGGCCATTCCACGTTAATAATTTCGCTATTTTGATATCATAACGAACCGATAAACTAAAAAGGTTTTCAGCTACCTTCATTATGTGAAACGGCACATTCGGCATTACTACCTCACTGTTAAGCAAAGGCACAGTAATATTCACGGAATGATCTCGACGGCTTTCTTCTGCGATGATATCAGTCGAATGAGCGGCAGATTTTTTAAAAACCACCTTGCTTGGGTCTGGTTTATAAAACTTGACAGTGCCTTGGCCTGTGTCTGACGTCTCGGTACTTTCTCCAAATGAAATTACCCGTATACTGTCTTCATTAATGCGTGCTTTCACAGGTAATTGAGTACTTTTGACTGTGCTCGCTACAGGAGTAATTGTGGGTGAATTTCCCGTGTATTTCTCGGTGTTTTGACGTAAAGAAATACTCGCTTGTGTAACATCAGCGGCTGGTTTAACCACAGAGACTGTTTGCTTAGCTACTTTTTTACGCGTAATTTTGATCTTGGGTTCATTGATGACACGCCCTGATCCCGTTTTAGTTATTTTCTTTATTTGCGCTTGACGATACTGCTCTGTTAATTTTTCAAACTCAGACTCCAGCACCTTTTCTCGCAATAATAAAGCGGCTTGCCTTGAGTTAGGGTAGTTTTGAATTAAGGTTGTTGACAATGATTCTGCACGCTCTAAATGGCCCATCCTTTGATGCAGTAAGTGTTCTAATAATAGGGCTCTAGCAGACATAAATCCCCTGTTGCGATAAGCCTCAAGGATATTTTCGGCTTGATGTAAGTCACTTTTTGCATAAAAAAGTGCAGCTAGTCCAATCAATGCCGACTGGCTTCTTCCATTATGCTGAACTGCATTTTCTAAATACTCTAATGCCAAGTCAAACTTGTCTTGCTTGACAGCACATAGCGCTAAATTTTCATAACTTTGCGCAACTCTCAAATAACTTGGAATATTAATGGCTTTCAATAACTGTGCACGTGCGCCATCGTAATCCTCAATACGGCACAAAAAAGTGCCGTAGTTATTTAACGCATTTGGGTCATCAGGGTTTAGTGCCAATGCTTTTAAGTATGCTTTTTTGGCCCATTGTTGTTCACCGACTTTTTCATAATAATATGCCAAAGCATAGTGGACTTCGGTGAGGTGAGGGGCAAAGGAAGCTGCCTTTTCTAAATTAAACTTAGCTTGAGTAGTATTGCCTGCATTTAAATACTGCATCGCGAGTGCAATCCGCGTTTTAGCAGCATCTTGACTACTCACTGTATTTTTGGCACTAGGATTGTTACGTGTGACGGAGCTTGTTTCGGTGACGCACCCAGATAAACAAAGCAAAGCCACAGATAATATTAAGCAAGAACGCATGCACCATCCATTATGTAATAACATCGAGCCTCTATATTACCTAAAAGCCCTTATGTTTCATCTGTTTTTTAGACAAAAGGGCTTTTAATAAACTAATTTACTTAGCTGGCCTTCACAGAAACCGCAATCGCGTTATCTTCACGCATTTGTTTTTTCGCTAAACGTTTCGTTCTATCGACAACGTCCCCCACTAATTGACCACAAGCTGCATCGATATCATCGCCTCGTGTGCGGCGCACAATACAAGTTAAACCTGCGGCTTGTAATACTTTAGAGAAGCGGTCTATACGGCTATTACTTGAACGACCATACTCATTACCAGGGAATGGATTGAATGGGATCAAATTAATTTTTGATGGTGTCCCTTTTAAGACTTTTACAAGTTCATGAGCTTGATCTGTGCTGTCGTTAATACCTTGCAGCATGACATACTCAATAGTGACATCTTTATTGGCTTTAGAACCATCAATATAACGACGACAAGCCGCTAAAAACTCTTCAATTGGGTACTTTTTATTAATTGGCACCAAAACATCACGTAAATCATTGGTTGGTGCGTGCAGCGAAATAGCCAGCGCCACATCAATACGCTCTTTCAAAATGTCGAGTGCCGGCACTACCCCTGACGTACTCAAAGTGACACGGCGCTTAGATAAACCAAATGCCCAATCATCCATCATCAATTCCATCGCAGGAACAACATTGTTCACGTTAAGTAGTGGCTCACCCATCCCCATCATTACAACGTTCGTCACTGGGCGCTTAGTGCTATCACCGTCATGTAAACCAATATCTTTTGCCACTCGCCATACTTGACCAATAATTTCAGATACTTTTAGATTGCGATTAAAGCCCTGCTGAGCCGTCGAGCAAAATGTACACTCAAGTGCACAACCAACTTGTGAAGACACACATAATGTGGCTCGGTCTTTATCTGGGATCCACACAGTTTCAACTTCCTGCCCACCTTCAAGTACCAAAGCGTACTTGATGGTGCCATCGCTGGCTTCTTGTCGAACTGAGATCTCTGGCGCGACAATCTCACAGTCAGCAGATAATTTTGCTTTAAGCTTTTTGTTGATATTGCTCATTTGCTCAAAATCATCAATACCAAAATGATAAATCCATTTCATCACCTGATCCGCGCGAAACGGCTTTTCTCCGTACGATGCAAAAAGTTCGCGCATCCCCTCGCGATTAAGATCAAGTAAGTTAATTTTTTTCTCAGTGGTGGCCATGAAACAACCTCAATTCAGGTGACGGTATAACAACGATAAGGTAGCCGCGCATTGTACAAAAAACAGGCAGGCTTAACAATCATTGTTGATTGCTTTGCAAAAGGTTCATACCAAAGGCTGGTTAAACATTTTGCAAAACAGACTTTAAACAGAGACAAAAAAAGGGCTCGAAAGCCCTTCTTTCCTTGCTTACACTCGATATTAACGAGTGCGTGCGCAAAGCTCTTCTTCAGCGAAGAAGTAAGCAATTTCACGTGCAGCAGACTCTGGAGCATCTGAACCGTGTACCGCATTCTCATCAATGCTGTCTGCGTAGTCAGCACGTAAAGTACCAGCTAGTGCTTCAGCAGGGTTAGTAGCACCCATGATTTCACGGTTTTTAAGTACTGCGTTCTCACCTTCAAGAACCTGAACCATTACTGGGCCAGACGTCATGAAAGAAACAAGTGCACCAAAGAAAGGACGCTCTTTGTGCTCTGCGTAGAAGCCTTCAGCTTTCTCTTGAGAAAGGTGAACCATTTTAGAAGCAACGATCTTAAGACCAGCTGATTCGAAACGGTTATAGATTGCACCGATGTGGTTTTTAGCTACCGCATCAGGCTTGATGATTGAAAAAGTACGCTCTAAAGCCATCTTTTTTGCTCCAAAATAGTTTATGAATATTAACGGCCGCGAATTATACGCTTTTTGCTAGAAAAAACCTACTAGATTCGCCCGCTATCTTGACAAGGAAAAAGAGAGGCAAAGTAAATCGTCAGTCAATGAAATAATGATCTGCATCAAATAGCCACAACCAAGTGGCTATTATACTGCGCCGCTTTTCACTTTCACGTCAATTTTTGGCCCCAACAGCTGGTTTGTGCCCAGTTCTATGATGAGGTTTATTTACTATGTTTATACCAGAACTCCTTTCACCTGCCGGTAGTATAAAGAATATGCGTTACGCTTTTGCGTATGGTGCAGATGCAGTTTACGCAGGGCAGCCGCGTTACAGCTTAAGGGTACGTAACAATGAGTTTGATTTAGACAATTTAGCACTGGGTATAAATGAAGCACATCAACAAAATAAAAAACTGTATGTCGTATCAAATATTGCCCCGCACAATAGTAAAGTAAAAACCTATCTAAGAGATATTGAACCCGTTATTGCTATGCAGCCAGATGCGTTGATCATGTCGGATCCGGGCTTGATCATGTTAGTACGAGAAAAATGGCCAGATATGCCGATCCATTTATCTGTGCAGGCCAATGCCGTTAATTTTGCCAGCGTAAAGTTTTGGGCACAACAGGGGATAGAGCGTGTCATTTTATCCCGTGAATTATCACTTGAGGAAATTAGCGAAATTCGTACTCTGTGCCCTAATACAGAGCTAGAAGTATTTGTTCATGGCGCTTTATGTATGGCGTACTCTGGTCGCTGCTTGCTATCGGGATACATTAATAAGCGCGATCCAAATCAAGGGACATGCACCAACGCGTGCCGCTGGGAATATGATGCAAAGCCCGCAAAAGAAAATGAAACCGGCGATCTTGTACATAAAATTGATCCCAATGCTGTGATCCCAACATTAGGCACCGGTGCGCCCACCAACGCCACATTTATGCTTGAGGAGCCAGGTCGACCAGGCGAATATATGCCCGCTTTTGAAGATGAGCATGGTACTTACATCATGAATTCAAAAGATTTACGTGCGGTACAATACGTCGAGCAACTTACAAAAATGGGTGTACATAGCCTCAAAATTGAAGGCAGAACCAAGTCTTTTTACTATGTTGCCCGCACGGCACAAGTCTATCGAAAAGCAATAGACGATGCGGTTGCTGGTAAACCTTTTGATCCGACATTAATGCGCACACTAGAGAACCTAGCACACAGAGGTTACACCGAAGGTTTTTTAAAAAGGCATGCGCATCAAGACTATCAAAATTATGAATACGGCCATTCAATCAGTGACAAACAACAATTTGTGGGTGAAATCCTTGGCAGACACAGCAATGGTTTAGTTGAAGTTGATGTTAAAAACAAATTTTGTACCGGCAATAGTCTTGAACTCATGACCCCAAAGGGCAATATTGCCTTTAATTTAGCGCATATGGAAAACAAAAAAGGACAGCGTATTGAAGATGCAAAAGGGTCGGGTCATATTGTACAGATCCCACTTCCAAAAGACATTAACTTAGATCATGCTATTTTAATGCGTAATTTGGGTGAAAACCAAGATACACGAAACCCATTTAAATAGGATTAACGATGGCTTTGTTAATTAATAATAAATGTATTAACTGTGACATGTGTGATCCGGAATGTCCGAATCAAGCCATTTATTTTGGTCAGAAAATTTACGAAATAGACCCAGATAAGTGCACTGAGTGTGTCGGCCATTATGATACACCAACTTGCGTACGTGTCTGCCCGATTGATTGTATCAAGCCGGATCCCAATAGGCAGGAAAGCCTAGAACAATTGGCCGAAAAGTATTTACACTTAACGAATCAAGCATAATGTAGTTATGCTAAATTAGCCCTCTACAGCTAATTTAGCAATGAACTGATTTTAAGGTCCTAAATAACGACTAACCTCGTACGACTCTACATCTTGTAGCTGAGAGTATTTCCTTGTTAATTTACTAAAATAAATAGGCATTTTGAGCTTAAGTCGATGCAAACGCTGATAATGAAATATATCTAGTATCGTATTATTTAATAAGTGCTCAAAAATAACCTTTTGCTCTTTATTTAAATAACCGACTTTGAAAGGAATAACTCGATCCAGAAATAAATGGAAAGTATCTCTCCCGAATTTATAACCATTTAAATACGGAAACCTCTCAATTAACTCTAATGCATGATCATAACTGCGCTCTGATATGCTTTTGTACAGCAAAGAAGGCGTTATTTTCCCAGTAGCTCGATAGTCTACCAAAAAGTGATGATATTCACCTGTTATAAGCTCCTGTGAAGGAAACTTATAAAAATCGATATACCAAGAACTCTTCATTGCGATATCAAGTGCTTTCTGGCCGATGCTAATGTACAACTTGTAAGTCAAATAGTTTTGTTCATGAGGAAGAGATTGATTACCTAGCTGAACAATCTCCGGCATTATTTCATTGAAATTCTTCACACTACTATCAATCTTTGAAAAATCCTTAGTATCTCCTTTTGATATTAAATCCAAAATAAAAATTTCAGATAACACCGGGGATATATTAAAAAGAAAAGATACTTTCTCAGCATTACTATTGGCTGTCTTCCCTATCAAATATTCATCAGGCCTAAAACTATGAAAGTTGGGTTCAATTTTTTCCAATGCTTGCTTCAGCTTTTGACAGCGATATCTATCTTCACTTAACTGCTCTTTCTTGTCTAACACCCCTCTCATTTCATCGACTAAAAGCACTTCTCTATCAATATTTCCAACTGTGCTCTGTATTTCAAATTCAATAGAATGTCTTAGCTCTATTGGCAGTTGAACACCTCCCGTCCCTAAAAGAGCACCTTTTTTATCTACGATGGGAACAACTCCGTGCTTTGCTAACTTTTTTAAATAAACTATATTATTTTCAGTAAGATTATTCGCAAGTAACTTATCTTTAATATACTTATTGGCTGGTGGAGTTAGCAGGTTATCCCTTTTAAATTTACCGCTTCTTTTTAGTACGATAGTTAGCTCAATGTTCTCTGACAATACTGAAGCTGTTAGCAAATCACCTAGATGACCATCTGAAAGCAATAATGGAGTTGTTAATTTATTACTATTATCAACAATGTCTTGTAAATTCTCAGGCTTAACATTTGCACCAATGGCTCCGTATAAAAGCGAAGAGCTTAAATTATTTGTTCTAAAAAAATAATCCCTGCTACTCTGTTGTATTTTTTCCCAATACAGTCCAAAAATAATTTCACTTGAAATAATTGAAAATTGATCGTTTTCACGCCAAAAAAAATGTTCATCTAACAAATGCAAATTAGATTCAAGCCAAGTATTGACACTATTTTCATCATTACTTTCTATTAAAGTAACTAATTTTTTATTTCGCTCTAACAGTCTTTCCCGTTCTTGGCTTTTTAAAACATCGTCACTCTTAACAATTTTCCTCTTAATTTCTTTATTTATATAATAATTCTTGTATAAAGAAATGGATTCATCGCCACTTATAATGTTTGCTTTTCGCAACTCATATAATGATTCTTCTATATCATTTCGCATCAGAAACGCGTCTAGTAATACAGCTTTCTCTGAATTAAACAACTTCAAATTACTAGCCAATTCAGAGTGACATTGTTCAGAATCATAAGCCAACTGAATCAGCTTCTCATCAAAAAAGATTACATCTTCTGTTGACGAGTTAATATTTTCGCTCTCAAATAGTTCTTTCTCTTTTTTAACCACCGAAGCTGAAGCTTCTTCATATTGCGTTTCATTAATTATATTTAAGTGACTTAGGCTCAACTCATAAAACAAAAAAAACATTGCACAACAAAAAAAGGTAATAAGACTTCTTCTCAACATACCGTTTATCTACTATTCTTTTCAATGATCACTTTTTTATTATCGCTATAAAAATCAAGCAATTCTTTATAATCCATATTCAATTTATAAAACCCTGAAAAATCACAATACCTTCCGTCTACATATTTATAGAAAACTTTAACCTTCCTCACCCACCCCATTGATTCAAAAGAATAAAAAATATAAACATTAACAAACTCAAGCTCCTTCATTTTTATTTCTTCATCGTCTAAAGACAAATAATCTTTATCCAAAACAACATGGCTGTATGATTTAAATGAGAAGACAAGAGAGAAAATAAAATATACAAAAAACATTGGCGTTAAGAAATAAAGTATCCTTATTTTACTCTCATCAATAAACTCAGGGTTAAAATGTAGAAAAACCCCATAAATAGAAAAACAAAGTGACACAACCACTTCATGATTAAGCAGTTTCTTTTTTAGCTTAAGCATAAGCTTCCTTAAATATAAAATGGGGGTTTCCCCCCAAACGTTAAATCATATATGACTAAGGTATTTCACGATTTCTACAGTAAGGATCTGGAGAAATAACTTGATACATACATCTCAAGCTCCTCAATATTTTGTGCCTCATCAATGAGCAAGTTCAGTAAGAGTCCTCCTTTAGGTTGATTTTTCCACATTTTTTCTACTGGAATATCAAAACAGTCCCCATTAACATAACACTATCATATTCGTTATGCGTTCAAATTCCATATTTATTATTTTCATTTTATAAATAATGGAATTTTAACTTTATTTCCGTTTTTATGAAGGGTATGTTCGCAAGACGAGCGGGGATTTCACTTAGAAATACAAAAACTGATGGGTTATCGGTAACGTAGTTGAACTTTTAAAATGTCACTAAGTAGTTAATATTAGTAAATACAAAAAAAGCTCATATGATGAGCTTTTTTTTCTGAGGTTACTCTTGTTATTAGAACTTATATTCAATACCTGCGGCAACATAATCACGTTCAACTTGATTATCACCATCAAATGTTGAGTAGAAGCCATATAGCTTGGTGACTTTATTCAATTTGTGGTCAATGCCCACAGAAATACCGTCAATTTTGTCACCCTGATCAAAATCAATCACTTGATATTGGGCTTTGAATGTATTTGCACCCACACTGTAAGCCGCGTTTAGCATATATCCATCAGCTTCATCTGAGCCATCTGAACGTTCCTGCATTTGATAAATCGCGCCCACTTTAATATCAGAGAATTTACCATGGATTGCAAAACGAACTGCATCATAGCCTTTTACTTCACTGTCTACAGCAATTGCTGCATAAACCGAACTCTTCTTCAGTTTACTGTCACCATATGTTAGCGCGGTTGAATAACCATTCTTACCGTCGCGGTCATCTTCAGCAATAAAAGTCCCTAGTAATTTAAAGCCACTAAAACTGTTCGACTTATATGAAATAGAATTTCCGAGTCTATTTTCACCTTTAAACAAATTTTTAATGTCGCCTTCAAGGTCATTGAATTGATCTAGTTTGCCTTGAGATTGTTTGTAAGCCGTATCATTTCGACCTATCACTACCTCACCGAAGTTGCCCTTTAAACCAACATATTGATTACGTGCTGTAATGTTATCTTTATCACCTTTTGAATCCGCATCAGACAAATCTACCTGAAACTCCAGCTTATAGATAACTTCTAAATCACTTCCTAGTTTTTCTGATCCCTTAAAACCAAAACGCGATGCGTTGCTTTTAATTTCAGTTGCAGAACCTTCACCTTCATCTGTTGATTGCACAGATACGTTTGCTTTACCATACACCTTAACATCAGCGTAGGCGTTGAATGATAGTGCACTTAATACAGACAGCAAAAGCGTTGATTTAACTAGTTTCATGTTTATATTCCTCAATATCGCAACACGTAATTTTTAGACAGGCGCAGTGTGCCAGCTCATAATGACAGAAATATTACATGGGAAATATTTTGGTAAAAAAGACTACTTGCAAATGAAATTAAAATGACATCAAGCTGACATAATAACCATAGATTCAATGATAAATAGCGAAACCAATATAAGACGATGAAAAAACAACGCCCCCTATTACACAGAAAAACCGCTACATAAATGCGGCCAATGAATCTACAGCAACCTCAATGGCAGGTAACTGACCACTGTCTTTGTGATAGACCGCAAACACCTCCTTAGATGACCCAGCCACAACATTAATATGGTACACCTCGCCACTTTTGAGCATGTCAGAAATTAGGTTCTGTGAAATAAAAGCACCGCCACCACGATTCATCATCAAATCAAGCGCAATTCGCCCAGTACTTGTTTTAAAGTAATAAGGCATCTGACCCTGGAACTGCTTTGCATGCCAAGTTGAAAATGTCTGTCCCCAATCAACGTACACATATTGAGTATCAAAAAACATCACAGCATCCGAGCACTCAAATGTACTAACGGGTAGGATGCTTAAGTGGCCGATAGATTTAACCACTAATCCATCGACTTTAGGCGGATCAAATAATACTGCTACATCTAAAGCTCGATCCAATAGCAACCGGGTACACTCTTGCAATCCTTTCACTTCAGCAGTTAATGACACATCAGGCAATGCAATAACCAGTTTACCCATGTTAGACTGCAAAACTGCATCCCAAATATTAGCCGTCCCAGCGATTGATAATTGTGCCACCATATGATTGGAAAGCGCCACTTCTGCTTTCACACGTTGCATACCTGTAAGTATCATCTGCGCATGAGGCAACAACCGCTCCCCTGACGCCGTCAATTGAATGTTATTTCTTTGCCTAATAAAAAGCGTGGCACCAAGACTCTGCTCTAACTGCCGAATTCTAAAGCTGACTGCCGACTGTGTAATATATAAACCTTCCGCAGCACGACCAAAATGCCGTGTATTGACAACTTCTACAAACGTCCTCAATAGTTCAGTGTCCATTGCTTCTCCTCAATATAAAAATCCGTAATGTCGCTTTCTGGCTCGCAATTTACATTGCCAACTTGGGATTGATATGCCATAACCTGTGGAAGTGTAGTCCACTTGTGGTGCAATTTGAGTATTATTAAAACTTAGGGAGTTAGGAGGTAAATTACGGGGTAGTTAATTACCCAGCAGCGGGAAAATAAGAGACACTCTTGCAATGCGTCACCAAAGAAAATACCATGAGCCTACAAGTTAATAAGCGTGTATCGCGATACATTGCGCGCCTCACTACCTATTTCGGAATAACATACTGGCAGTGATATATCCTTCTAAATTGAGGAATTGCGTTCCTTACTTGTTATCGTCATTATTTCGTCTAGTATTATTACAATATAACGAAAAACAATTAGTTATAAACCTGTACCCCACATTAGTCATTGCTTTTTTGGCGAGATAGGTTTACAACTATGTTGTGCGTATTAGCGAACGACTAGGCTTATGTAAGTGACTCGACGAATACTTATCATTGAAGATACACCCACAATTGCCAAAGTACAGAAACACATCGCAGTGTCTTCTGGTTATACGGCTGATATTGCCGGTTCACTCGCGGAAGCTAAAGCGCTTGTAAGCCAAAATCAGTACTTTTGCGCCGTCGTTGATTTCATTTTACCAGATGCCCCCAACGGAGAAGCAATTCCGTGCACCATTAAGGCAGAAATTCCAACCATCGTTATGACGGGAAATTTAGACATCAAAACACGGGAAACCGTCGAAAAATATCCCATTATTGATTACATCACAAAAGAAAATAAGCAAGCCTACCAATATTTAAAAAGACAACTACAACGTTTACCTCGTAATGAAAATGTACAAGTACTCGTTGTTGATGACTCTCGACAAACAAGGCGCTATATCAGCGCACTTCTAGAGCGACATAAATATCAGGTCTTGGAGGCAAAAGATGGTCAAGAAGGGCTTGAGGTACTACAAAACAATCCCGAGATCTCGGTGGTTATTACCGATAATGAAATGCCACGAATGAGTGGTGTTGAGCTGTGTGGTGAAATTCGTCGACTCTACAGTGACGATGATATTGCCATTATTGGTATTTCTGGATCTAATGCATCTCATTTATCTGCGCGCTTTTTGAAAAATGGCGCGAACGACTACCTTCGAAAACCCTTTAATGCCGAAGAGTTTTATTGCCGTTTGAGTCAGAACGTAGATATGCTCGATAATATCGCAACTATCCGCCTTCAAGCTAATACGGATTATTTAACCAAATTACCTAATCGGCGTTATTTTTTCGAGCAAACCACTAAAGTACTTAAGTCAAAAGCGCTGAAGCAACAAAGTAGTACCTTGGCAATGATTGATATTGATCATTTTAAAAGTATTAATGATCAATATGGCCACGATGCGGGAGATGATGTGCTCAGTGCACTCGCGGTCTGCTTCAAGAAATTCTTCGAACATGATTTGGAGGCACGCTTAGGCGGCGAAGAATTTGCCGTTTTCTTCCTCCAAGGCAGTGTAGAAGAGAACTTGAAACAACTAGAACTCTTTAGGCAGTATTTAGATGCAAACAGTGCCTCTATGACTCCCCACAAAATCCACTTTACTATTTCTATTGGATTTGTATCTCTGGCAGAGCAAAAAGTAGATGCACTTTTAAAAGCCGCCGACGTAAAGCTCTATGATGCAAAAGAGGAAGGTCGAAATAGAGTGGTAAGTTAGGACATACTGATTGCCCTAACCAGTTATTCGTTATTTTGATGAACGATATGTATCCCAACTAAATAGCGCCAATGCACTCCAAATACATGCAAAAGTCACTATACGCTCAGTAGAAAAAGACTCCCCATATAATGCTACAGCCAATACAAACATCAAACTAGGGCCTATATATTGAAACAAACCTAATGTTGAATAGGCTAAACGTTTAGCCGCAGCAATAAAGCACAATAATGGCAAAGTGGTGACTATGCCCGCACTAATCAAAAGTAGATTAATTAAATCTGAATTTTGAGCCATATTCGTGGTTGTTGATGGTTCACTGACCCACCAGTAAATAATGGCTGCGGGTAATAAAATTAAAGCTTCGAGCAATAGCCCAGGTAAAGACTCTACAGGCATTTTCTTTCGCAATAAGCCGTAAATCGCAAATGAACTGGCCAGTGAAAATGCAATAACAGGGAAAGAGCCAAAGCTAATCACTTGTAACGAGACACCGGCTACAGCGAGCCCTACAGCGACTTTCTGCCATTTTCTCAACCGTTCCGCTAAAAAGACCACTCCCAAAAGGACATTAAGTAATGGGTTAATATAATATCCGAGACTCGCATCTAGCATATGTCCATTATTGACCGCCCATATAAATAAGCCCCAATTAAAACCCAATAAAGTGGAGCTTAAGCATAATAACAACACTAACTTTGGTTGCTTTATGACCGGGGCTACTTTATGCCATTGCTTCATTAGCGCAATAATCGCCAGTAAAAACAACACTGACCATACGATTCGGTGAGTTAAAATCTCTAAAGCATCGATATGATCGAGTTGCTTAAAGTAAATCGGTGCAAGCCCCCACATTAAAAATGCAAGTACTGCGTAAATGTACCCTTGTTTGTTAAGACTGTTTGGCATATGTATCATATCTGATGCAAAGAGGAGGGCATTATACGTGCTAATTATGAAATAATGCAGTTTCAGTGATATAAAATATTTAGCCGACTAAATAGGTCCCTGTACCAAAGGCGATTTGTATTCCTTCATCATTATGAAGCTCCATTCTACACACACATACTTTGTTACCAGCACGAATAAGACTGGCACTTGCTATGAAGTACTTCCCTCGGCCTGGCCGTAAGAAATCAGTACGAATGTCTATTGTGCCAAGGGTTGCTAACTTTTTTGGCACTGTATGGAGTACGTCAACCTCAAGTTTATCAACAATCGATGCTGCTGCCAGCATTCCACCAACATTATCTAATACGGCAGAAATAACACCGCCATGTAGAATCTTTTGTGACGGATTACCAATTAACTCATCTTTCCAAGGTAATTGAATTTCTGCACATTCCGCATCTAAATGATTAACCCTAATAGCCAAAAACTGATTAAACGGCATTTTATCAACAAAAATTTCAGCTACTGTAGTTATGATTTGTGACTTATCCATACTCACCCCTCTCCTCTGACCAGTTAACGTTACGCGCAATTGCGTATTTTTTCAAGGTTGGAAAGTTACAGACAAGTGGGTTAAAAACCTCTAAAATGCTCGCGATGGATAATCTTGCACACACCAATACACAACATGATGCTAAATCTGTACTCAAAAATATTTTTGGTTATAGTGAATTTCGAGATGGCCAACTCGCCGTTATCGAAGCAGCCCTAGCGCGTCAGGATAGCTTAGTTCTACTTCCCACTGGAGGTGGAAAATCGCTATGCTATCAAGTTCCTGCATTGGTTCTTGATGGTATTACCGTCGTTGTTTCGCCCTTAATTTCTTTAATGCAAGATCAAGTTACGCAATTGCAAGCACTGGGTGTGGCTGCTGAATATATAAATAACAGCGTCCCAAAAGAACAACAACAAGCCATATATCAACGCCTGCATCACGATGAAGTTAAGCTACTTTATGTTGCACCTGAAAAAGTGTTGCAGTACGACTTTATCGAACGCATGCGACATTTAAAAATCAGTTTATTTGCCATTGATGAAGCGCATTGTGTGTCACATTGGGGACATGACTTTAGACCTCACTACTGCCGCCTCAGCGAGTTAAAACATCACTTTCCAACGATTCCAATGATGGCATTAACGGCAACAGCAGATACCGCAACGCGCCATGACATTGTTAACCAACTCAGTTTACAAAGTCCTTATGTGCATACGGGTAGCTTCGATAGACCCAATATTCGCTATACTATAGAAGAGAAATTCAAGCCATTATCGCAGCTAATGCGCTATTTAAAAGAGCAAAATAATCAAAGCGGTATTATTTATTGTACGAGTAGAAAGCGCGTTGATGAGATCTCTGAAAAGCTAGCTGATGCCGGTTTTAATGCCGCGGCATATCACGCTGGGATGAGCAATGAACAGCGTCAATTTGTACAAAGTGCTTTTGCGCGAGATGACATACATATTGTAGTTGCAACGGTTGCATTTGGAATGGGGATTAATAAACCCAACGTACGATTTGTGCTGCACTACGATATTCCAAAAAGTATTGAAGCGTATTACCAAGAAACAGGTCGCGCTGGACGTGATGGTTTAGCTGCCGAAGCCATTATGTATTTCGACCCTGCTGATATTGGTCGCGTAAAACGCTTTTTTGAGGACATTGAAGACGAACACCGCCGGCGCGTTGAAGAGCAACGCTTTAACGCTATGGCAAGCTTTGCAGAAGCACAAACTTGCCGTCGCCAAATACTGTTAAATTATTTCGGTGAATATAAAAGGGAGCCATGTGGCAACTGCGATATTTGCCTAAATCCACCCACGTGCTTTGATGGCACTTTAGTGGCCCAACAAGCGTTATCCTGTGTATACCGTGCCGAGCAGCGCTTTGGCTTAGGTTATATTGTAGATGTGCTACGCGGTGCCAATACCAGTCGCATTCGGGATAATCAACATCATGAGTTAAGTACTTATGGGCTAGGCAAAGACAAAAGTAATGAGTTTTGGTTAAGTGTACTAAGACAACTCATCCACCATGGACTTCTGAATCAAGATATTACTCAAGGAGCAAGTCTTAAACTCACTGAGGCTGCACGTTCAGTGTTAAAAGGGGAATACGCCTTACAATTGGCTGAACCACGTTTACAGGCGAAACACGTTTATCAAGATAAACTCGCCCAATTTAATTACGACAAGAAATTGTTTGCTAAGTTACGCAGTCTACGTAAACAGTTAGCCGATGAAGACGATGTACCTCCTTATGTGGTATTTAATGACAAAACACTCGCTGAAATGGCACAACTCACCCCGACGACTGATGGCGAGTTCCTATCGGTGTCTGGCGTTGGTTTTACTAAACTCAGTAAATATGGCGCGCCGTTTATGCAACTTATCCGTAATTACCTTGCCTCATGCTAATCTAACTTAGGGCCATTTATGACACAAATAACATTCGATGCCGCCTACAATGTGCTCTTAATTCATGTTCCTGAAATACCAGAAGCAGATGAATATTTATTTTGGGCAAAACTATTTTTGCATCAAGAAGCGCTCACTATAATTGAAGAACTCGAGGGGGCCGATCGTCATCAAACCCGCTTTAGCTATGGAAGTAGCACATTTAATATGAACTTCGAGCATTATACAGACAGTATTTGGATAGCGCCTGAGGGCACCGAATCTGAAGAGCAACTCGTTAATTTATCTAAATATTTACTAACAAGTTTTCAATAATCAGATAGACTTAAGAAATAGATTATGGTCATAGTGATCATAATAAATTTCAGTCAATTGATTGTTTGTGGAGCTTTATGCTAGCGAGTATAAAAACACAACTTGCACTCGTACTGTGCTTAGTTGCCTCATTTTTTGGCTACAGTGAAACTTCTGTGTTCGCCCACACTGACTCAACTCAATGTGCAAATAAGGGCGATAATGTCGTTCACGATATACCATTGACTCGGCAACTTGATACTCACGCACAATTACCTGTGCAGGCTCCGGGGAAAACCATAACGGCTATCAAACTACAGCAATTGAATGTTTTTGACACTAACCTGCCCGAAGAAGATAACCCCGTATTTCGCTTTGCAAACCGAACGCATATTACCACCAAACCAAACGTCATCATGGCGCTCCTATTGTTCGAGCAAGGTGATGACTATTCAATAAAAAAAGTAGTGGAGTCGGAGCGCTTATTGCGACAGCAGAGCTATCTGTATGATGCTCGAATTTACGCTGATGAAAATTGTGATGGCACTATAAATATCACGGTCGTCACGCGCGATTTATGGACGCTCTTACCTGACTTAAGTTTTAGCCGCAGTGGCGGTGAAAACTCATCTCGTATCGGCTTTAGAGAGAGTAACCTATTTGGTTGGGGAAAACGCTTATCACTCACCCATACTAAAGATCAAGACCGTTCTGGTTACCTATTTGTATACGATGACCCAAACATTTTATCTACGCGTTATCGTGGCCGTGTTGAATATGCTGATAATGATGATGGTTCACGGCATTATGTTGGTATCAATTACCCCTTTTTTTCTACCGATACGCCATACAGCTACGGTATATTAAATTATAAAGATGAACGAAATGAGTCTCTATATCAAGATGGAGAAACCATTTCTGAGTTCTCACAGCACAGCGATGTTAGCCAAATTTACTTTGGTCATGCCCAGCAGCTTAATAATAACTGGACACAGCGCCTTACTCTGGGCTATCAATACGATCAGCAAACCTTTAAAAAGTTAGCCAGTACCACTTTGCCGCTGGCCCACAATCGCACATTGAGTTACCCCTATATACAAGGTCAATGGTTAGAAGATAAGTTCATAAAGGTCCGTAATTTTGATTCGATATATCGTACTGAAGACTTGAACCTAGGTTGGAATATTAATGCACTGCTTGGTTATTCAGATAAAGCACTCAGTGATAATGACAATCACTTTATCTACCAATTTTCCGCGAGCAAAGCCCATTACACTTCAGATCACAGTTTGTGGCGTATCAACCTATCACTGTCTGGTCAGTGGAATAGCCAAGCAAATACCGCAAGAAACTTTGTTACCCAAGTAGGCGCCCAATATTACTTAAATACCACTATCCAAGACTCATGGTATGCCAATATACAACTGAGATTTGCAAAAAACTTAACAGCAGATCAACAACTTACCTTGGGCGGAGAAACTGGCTTAAGAGGCTTTCCCATCAACTACCAGCATGGCAGCAAAAGCGTACTCGTAAACATAGAGCGGCGCTATTATTGGGAATATGATTTACTGCAACTCTTTAAAGTTGGCGGAGCCGTTTATTTTGATATTGGTCGAGTTAGAGGTAACACACTGGTGCATAGTGATCCTAATTATTTGAAAAACCTTGGAGCGGGACTGCGCTTAGCTCCCAGTCGTGCCAATGCCGGACTCGTCTTACATTTAGATGTCGCAGCCCCCCTTAACGGCCCCGATGACGTAGACAATGTACAATGGCTTTTTACTGTCAAAAACCGCTTTTAAAGGTTTAACGTACCACTATGGCTATACATATTTAACGAGCACTTTTATTTTGACTGACCTAACGCTATTTTTAGATTTTATTTTGGCACAATACAAACTGGTCATCACTGGCCTAATCATCCTACTTTTTCCTATATTAATGCGCTTGAGCATACATTTACTTACCCAGCTCACTCGCGGAAAAATTGATATGCACCGCCAACAAAGAGCCAAGCTTTTACTGCGTGTCATTGTCGCAGTGTTGTTAGTTTGCCTATTGCTTATGTTTTGGGGGATCGAACTAAAAGGGTTATTGGTGCTAGGTTCTTCGTTGTTTGCCATGCTCGGTGTAGCCTTGTTTGCAGGGTGGTCGTTACTGAGTAATTTAACGTCCTTTCTCATTCTGTTTATTCAAAATGACTGCCGTATAGGGTTTTGGGTACGGGTTATTGATGGCAGCAACTTTGTTGAAGGTTGTATTTCTGAAATGGGCTTAATGAATGTGATTCTAGAACATATTGACGGCCATAAAGTTATTTACCCGAACAATATATTTGTCACTCGCCCTGTTATGATTTTATGTAAAGCGCCGAACAAGCGCAGTTCATTACCAGAAAAGCGTCTATTGAGGCCAAAAAAATCAAGGTAGGCCACATGATCGAAGCCACCTTATTATTGAACCTGCACTTAACTGATAAATGTTACAAAGCACTTACAAATCAAATAACTAACAACTCAAACTTGACAAATTAGTCATTTTTTATAGTGCAAACCGTCAGTGCTAACAATCGTTGACTATGACTAAAAAATTCAATGTAGTCATATCTAAAAGTAGCGGTGTCGAATTATTTCACTCACTGTGCCTTTAGATTACTTATCGTCTTTTAATATTACGGATACTGCCATGCTTACCTTATCTGGGTATTCAAATAACACTTGGTGACTCGCATTTTCTAACGGAATGTGCTCACCTTCTGTGTTGCTCGCTATCATCCTACTCCGCTCAGTACCCTGTACTTGCCATCGAATCAATGCAGCTTGCTCTTCCCTTCTGCCTTTGCTATATCTAAACGCTCGACCATACACTCAATGCCATCACATGGAGCGCCAACAACAATGAGCTCTACCTTGCTAATAAAAAATCACTGTTTCTTTTTGATTTCAAAACCAAACAATCACACCTTATTGCACAAATGAGCAGCCCAATTCACTCGTTGGCTACGAGCTTAATCAATGATCACAATACACTCTTTGTTAGCTTGTTTGATATCAGCACTAAATTACAAACATTCAATATCAAACAAAAATCGACCCAAACTTTTTATAGTAATGCTGCATTAAACCAATTGCCACAGGCCCTCCACAAAAATACCATGATGTTTATTTCAAATGCTGCCCACCAGCACGATCTATGACTATATAAAAATAAGCAAAAAAAACACGTCGTTTTACCTTTTGAGTTTGGCTTCACACGCTACCAACCTAATTTTGATCATGAATATATCACTTTTGAAAAGTTCGGAGCGGTCTATGAATATGAGATTAAAACTGGAAATACCACTAAAATATTTGAGGAATCACATCAGGCATACGTCATAAATTACGATGAAAATAGTCAAAACCTAATATATAGCAGCAATAAAAGTGGCCAATGGCAATTGTGGCTATTCGATCGTCAAGACAACAGTCATCAACAATTGACGACTAAAGGAGGGTATAGTGGTTATGCATACAATGGATAGGTATACTTCAGTAAAAGAAATCACTCGGGCCTTTGGGGTCTAGAAAATCAAACTGAACAACTTATCATTAAAGATTTCAGTAATATAAATTGGCTCAATTGGCAGTTAATTGACGGTAAAGTTTTTTCTATCGCGCTGAGTCCGGCGTTTGGAAATTTGATTTAGATTCAAACACTGAACAGC
>NZ_JAGJEF010000079.1:0-20720 GCF_018100875.1 Pseudoalteromonas sp. MMG012 | reverse complement strand
TATAATTCCATTATAGCGATTAAAGCAAAGTTATGGCATGGCGGTTGTCTGAGCTACTTTTATTTAGTTTATAAGAATGATTTTGGTTTTTAGTAATGTAGTGTAGGTAATGACTGGTTTTTATTTTTGATATGTTGTTTTTATAATAATGAGCTGCCAGTGTTAGAGAGAGTTGCTCTTTGATAAGCTATTTTTAGGATGAGATTTTATATGACTGAGTTATTTCATTGGTTTGATTTGCTTGGTGTAATGGTATTTGCTATTTCAGGTACTTTGATTGCGCACAGTAAACACATGGATGGATTTGGGGTGGTGGTGCTGGCTACTGTTACAGCAATCGGGGGCGGAACCCTTCGGGATATTATTTTAGATGTGCCGGTATTTTGGTTACATGATGCAAGTTATTTTATTGCGATTGGTGTTGCCATCATGATCAGCGTTTATTTTTTAAATCGACATAAGCAAATTCCACAGCAGATGTTACAAATAGCGGATGCGTTTGGACTGGCATTTTTTGCCGTTATGGGGGTGCAAAAAGCGCTATCAATTGGAATGCCTGATACAACAGCCATCATAATGGGGGTGATGACCGGGTGCTTTGGTGGGGTTATTCGAGATGTGCTAGCGGGGGATATGCCCCTTTTATTAAAGGGTGAGCTATACGCCATCACGTGTATATTCGGTGGGATAGTATATACTCAATTATCACACTGGGCGTTACCTGTTGAAGTCATTATGGTCTGTGCTATGTCTGCAACCCTTGGACTACGCTTGTTGGCAATGCATCATAAATGGGTGATCCATATATTTAAATACCCAGAATAGCTAAGTAATTAAAGGGACAAGGATATGTCACTTGCTAAAGTTTATACACGTGCCCAAGTTGGGATCTCTGCACCGGAAGTCACCGTTGAAGTACATTTAAGCAATGGGCTACCAGCATTTCATATTGTCGGGTTACCTGAGACCTCGGTAAAAGAAGCCCGAGAGCGGGTGCGCTCTGCGTTAACCAATTCAAAGTTTTTGTTCCCTGAGCAACGGATCACCGTTAACTTGGCCCCTGCAGATTTACCGAAAGAGGGCGGACGCTATGATCTGGCGATTGCAGTGGGTATTTTAGTGGCTTCCAACCAGTTACAGGCATTTCAGTCACACCACTACGAATTTTATGGCGAGCTGACATTAAGTGGTGAGGTGCATTCGGTCCATGCCATTTTACCAGCAGTACTTGCGGCAGAGAAGGCGCGGAGGTGTTGCTACATTCCACAAGGCAACGATCAGGTAGCCAGTCTAGCTCAACATTGTAATCGAAAGGCGGTAAGCTCTCTACAATCACTATGGTTAGATTTACAAGGTCAAGACACTCTGCCATTAAACATGCAGTACCCTACGGTAAAAACACATTCAGCTAGCTCACATTTAGACATGAGTGAAGTCAAAGGTCAAAGTGCAGCAAAGCGTGTATTAGAAATTGCAGCAGCTGGAGGCCATAACACTTTATTTTTAGGACCGCCAGGTACTGGAAAGTCGATGCTTGCACAACGGATGCCAACAATCATGCCTGATTTACAAGATAATGAAGCCTTAGAAACTGCGGCAGTTTATTCTTTAATAGGGCATTCTATCAATTTAAAAAATTGGCGAGCTAGACCATTTCGTAGCCCGCACCATACTTGTTCAGCTGTTGCACTCGTGGGTGGATCATCAAACCCAAAGCCAGGTGAGATTTCACTCGCGCATAATGGTGTATTATTTCTTGATGAGTTACCAGAGTTTGAGCGTAAGGTACTAGATTCACTGCGAGAGCCAATGGAAACTGGCAAAGTCACGATATCAAGAGCAGCTAGGCAAGTAGACTTTCCAGCCAGATTTCAACTAATCGCTGCATTAAACCCGAGCCCAACAGGCTCTTATACCGACAAACGAGCGACGGTGGACCAAGTGCTTAGATACTTAGCAAAGATCTCCGGCCCCTTTTTAGACCGTATTGATTTACAAATCGAACTTCCGAGGTTGACAACTGGTGAGTTGCAAAGTGCAGAGGTCGCTGAGTCGAGTGATTGCATTAGAGCCCGAGTAAATACGGCACATACGATAGCAGTGAATCGGCAGGGGGTTTGTAATGCGTTGTTAGGAACTAAAGAATTGATGCAACATTGTCAATTGGGTGAATATGAATCTCAGTTCTTAGGTACGGCGACTGATAAGTTATGCTTATCACCGCGCTCCTACCATCGAGTATTGAAGGTCGCTAGGACAATTGCAGACATGGCTGGTCGGGAAAAAATTGCTCTGGTAGATCTTAAAGAATCGTTAAGTTACCGAGCATTAGAGCGCTTATTAACGCAATTAACTCGGTATTAGGACTACACAAAAACTAGGTAGAAAGCATATAACCTTTGCCACGCACTGTGACTATGCGCTTTTGCTCTTTTTCATCTCCAAGTTTCTTTCTTAGTCGGCCGATCAGTACATCAACCGTTCGGTCACTAGGGCTCCAATCAGGTTGCCCTATATCTTCGGATATTTTTTCTCTTGATGTCGCTTTACCTGCGTTAGCTATTAAACAAATCAGTACTTTATGTTCCGCTTCAGTTAATCGTGACTCTTCATTTTGGCCATTAATCAGTGTGCGATTATCTGGGTGTAGTTTAAAGTCAGCATATTCAATAAACTCTTCTGATTCATCTTGGTCGCCAACAATGGTTAGACGTTTACACAAGGCACGCATTCTCAACTCAAGTTCAAGTAAGTCTACAGGTTTACAAATGTAGTCATCAGCTCCTTGAGCTAACCCTGCTATTCTGTCAGCTTGAGAGTCTCTGCTAGACAGCATAATGACACCAATATCGGTTAAAGTATTGAGCTCTTTAGCCAACTCGAGACCATCAGTTGCTGGTAAAACGATATCAACAATAGCCAAAGTTATTTTATTGTTATCTTGTTGACTACTTTGAACACGATCAAGTGCGGTTGCACCGGTATTATCGACGTCGATCGAAAACTCGGTGTTAGCAAAGTGGTTTAAAATTCGCTTGGCTAAAAGTTCATCGTCTTCTACTAATAATACGTGAATGCTCATAGTGTCGCTATCTAATCAATAATTACCTCTATATTAGCATTGTCAAAAGTCAGCTGAGAAGTGTAAGGCGATTATTTTATGATAAAAAAGCGTGAAAACTTAAAATGAACCAGCAATGAATGATGTTTATTGTTGATAAAATGTGTACAAATGAGAGGGGTACGTTTTGTACATACCCCTGTCTATGTCAAAGAGTGGCGAAAAAGCCTACCTGTTTTTTATACACACCTTATTTACTGTAAATATATTGCCACCACTGCGGTTGATCTTTTAAGTGCATATCAAAGTAAGCGAGCATAGTGTCCCACCAATGAAAGCGTCGGTCGCGTACAATGATTTGGTGGTCCGCGTCTTTATATTCAATAAGTTCTACATCTTTACCTAATAATTTAAGTGCAGTGTACATATTGTGACTTTCACCTGGTGGCACATTGGTATCTGCATCGCCATGAATTAATAATAAAGGGGTTGTAACTTTATCAGCATGAAAAACTGGACTTTGTTGTGAGTAAAGTGAGGGATTATTCCATGGAAAGCTGTTTTTAGACGCTTCGCCAGAATATAAATAGCCCCACCAGCCTTGGCCCCAATATGAGGTAATATTAGAAATACCTGCATGTGCAATGGACGCACTGAACAAGTCTGTTTTGGTTGCGAGCAACATAGTCATAAAGCCACCATAAGATGCACCTAAATTACCTAAGCGATTCTTATCGACAAATGGGTAAGCTTTTAAAAACTCGTTGGTACCTTGAATAATATCGTCTGCTGTATGCTCGCCCCATGCATTGACATGCTTGGCTGAAAATTCTTGGCCAAAACCAGTAGCACCTGTTGGTTGTACCACGTAAACCACATAGCCTTGTGCTGCCCATAGGTTAAATGGATAGCGACCTGTAAAGCCTCTAGAAACCGGTGATGTGCCGCCATAGTAGTAAATTAACGCTGGATGTTTCTTAGAAGTATCTAGGTTGTGTGGTAAGTAAACTCGGCCACTGATCTGCGTGCCAGACTCATTGGTGAAGTTAAACTCCTCCAAAGAGGCAATTTCGCTATTATCATAAGCGACAGATTTAGAGTCCCATAGTGTTTTTGTTTTGTTGCGTTTTACGGTAACTAAATTCAATGCTTGTGGTGATGAGGCTTGGCTTCCAGTGACAAGGATTTGGTCTTTACTTGTCTTAGACACACTATAACTTTGTACAACATCAAAACCAGTATTGAGCTTTTTGAAGCGACGCTTACTTTCATCATAGAGATATAACTGTTTTGTATCTTTGTCAGTAACATTCAGCACAGCATCGCCATTATTGAGCACGCGCAGACCCCCAATCGCAGGGGCGAATTTTTTGCTTAGAGCTTGCGGTTTTACACCGTCATTATTTAACAGATAAAGCTGACCATCGTAATTATTGGCTAGCATATCTTTTGGCAGGTTTCTGCCAAGGCCTTGGCTAAAGTCGGGGCCCGCTATAACGTAAATACCTTTGTTCGTGTATTTAGCTTGGTTAAATGTTCTATATTGGCCAAGCATTTTTTCTGTATGGTTCGATAAGTCAATTTCCACTAATTGGGTTAACATATGTGGAGGCGCTGCGTAATCAACTGGGTTACGCGTTACTAGTACTGTATTACGCTCACTATCGAAGTCAGCTATGCGGGTGCTGATTTTACTTTCAGAGATGGAACTTACCAGTCTAGATTTTATATCGAGTAAGAAAGGCTGGCTAATTGAACGGGCGTATGACCAACGGTCTTCAAGGCCTGAATAATGCTTTACCAGAGTGTGTTTGTCATCGGGTGTATTCGACCAAGAGAAAATAAGCGTATCTTCATCGAAAAATTGATAACCTGATGCGCCTTTAAACTGTTCTGCAACGGTTTTTAGACTGAAGTCTTTAATATCGAGTATAGAGACTCGTTTATCTTGCGTAAACACAATGGCATTTGAGTCTGGTGACCATGATACTTGTGACGCCGAAACACCTGGAAAGCGATATAACACATCACCGTTGATGTTTTTAAGGCTTGTATTTGTAACCGCTGCATTTTCACGGCTTGTTTGATAGTGACGTTCGGTCGCCACGTAAAACTTACCATTAGGCGAAAGTGAGATAGCACTGATTATTGGGGCATCATAAAGTTGCTTTGCTGAAAGTGCCGTGGTCGTTTTATGTGTTAAAACGATTTCATCATGCGCCGCCTTTGGCGTGTAATCGATTGCCACTTTTTTCCAGTCATCAACCTGTTCAGTGATAATAATAACTTGATGGTCGCCCGTGACTGCGTGAAGAGGGAATTCATTTTTTCCTGTTAATGGTTCACCATTGAGAAACACATGGGCCTTTTCGATCCCAGAAAGTGTGAGGGTGCCTGCTACAAAACGTGTTGTGCTAAAATTGAAACGCAGTGCCTGCATACCATTCACTGTGAGAGCGCTCATTTGCTGAAGGTTTTGCCATGAATGTGTATGACCAAACACTTCCAGTTTTTGACTAGGCTTTTGCAGCTGAGGCAACAAGTTATTGATTATGCTTTTTTGATGCGGTGTATGATGTGGTTTTATGGTACTTTGTGTACCTAATGGACCGATAAACTGTATTTTACTCTCATCGAGAGGAGCTGCAGCTAGTTGTGTTGCGGCAGCTGAGAGTAATAATGTAACCGCGGTACGGAAAATCATAGTTGAGCCTATTGTAGGTAATAATATCGGCCCAATATATCATAGATATAGTTATTAATAAGCGGTCATGCGATTAACTGTCGTTAGCCCAATAGTAAGGAGTTACCTGTTGTTTCTATTAGTTAGTTATATGCTAATTGCCATCACCATTTCATTTTTATGCTCTGTGATGGAGGCAGTGCTTTTAAGCATTACGCCAAGCCATATTGCTATTTTGAAGAAAACACGTTTAACGTTGGCACTGCGAGTGCAAGCGTTAAAAAATAATATCGATAAGCCGTTAGCGGCTATTTTAACATTGAATACAGTAGCACATACCGCAGGTGCGGCGGGAGTGGGAGCTCAAGCTGCTGTGGTATTTTCCGATGCCGCTGTGGGGATTGCATCAGCCGTTATGACATTATTGGTTTTGGTGTTATCTGAAATCATTCCGAAGACATTAGGTGCAACTTATTGGCGAACACTCACTCCCATCGTTTCACTATGTTTAGTATGGCTTATCAGAATTTTAAAACCGTTTGTTTGGCTCTCAGATCAATTGACAAAATTAATGGGCAGTAAAGAAAACGAAGCTCAATATATTCGTCAAGAAATTGAAGCTATGGCGGAAATGGGCTCTGAAGCAGGTGCTTTAGATGAAGATGAAACACAAACCATTCGCAGTCTCTTAAGGTTTCGTCATGCGAAATTAGAAAAGGTGATGACACCACGTACGGTACTATTTAAAGTACATAAAGATATGACGGTGCATGAGTATTTATCGGAACATGGGGCTGTGTCATTTTCACGGGTATTAATTTATGACAAAAACACCGATGACATTATTGGTTTTGTACATAAAAACGATATTATGCTGGCTTATCATCGTTTAGGTAATGATTATAAAATTGGTAAATTGGCGATCGATTTATACACTGTACCAGAAACATTAGCAGCGCCAGAATTATTTCAAACCTTATTAGAAAAGCGCATACATATTGCACTTGTTATTGATGAATATGGAGATATTCAGGGCATTGTAACACTTGAAGATATGCTCGAGTCATTAATGGGAATGGATATTGTTGATGAACGTGACCAATCATCTAATATGCAACAAGCGGCAAAGAAAAAATGGCGCGATAGAGTGGATAACCACTCACACCTGATTGAAGCTGATGAAGAGTTGTTAGCTAAAAAAACTAAGAATTTGAATTAGTCATTCTAAGCCAAGAGTGTATCCAACGGATAAGCTCTTGCTTAGGCTTAGGCTTACAAATTAAAAAGCCTTGCATGAGTAGATTATGTTTATATCTATCTAAATACTGTAGTTCTTCGATTCTTTCTACCCCTTCAGCAACGATGCTGAGTTGCTCATTTTGTGCGATATCAACAAGGCTATCTATGATCACTTGAGAAAAGCGATCTGATTCGACATGGGTGATCAATGAACGGTCTATTTTTATTTCTGTAAAAGGTAAAGATTTGAGTTGGTGTAAGTTAGTAAAGCCGGTACCGAAATCATCTAAAGAAATTTCAAATCCACGGATCCTGAGTCGATTCATCGTTTCTAATTGCGTGTTGTTATCCAAGGGTAAGTGCTCGGTTATTTCGAGAATGATGTCTTGAGGCGTTAAGCGATTCAATTCCAAAATTAGGGCTAGTTTGTCAGGACAGCTGGGGTCGTTGAGTTGTGTTGGTGATAGATTAAAAGCCAAACGGACTTGTTGTCGTAATTCAGTTCGAATACTTTTGAGCTCTTCTGTGGCTTTTTCAAATAATTGAAATGTAATGAGGTTTATTAAATCTAAATCTTCTGCTGGGCCAATAAAGCGATGAGGCAGCAATATATCACTTTGATCATCATTGACGATTCTGGCTAAGACTTCAATGCTGGGCACCCGTTTGTTTACGCGATTTACTTTAGGCTGATAAAAGGGCGTAATTTGATTATGACTAATTGCATTCAGTAGCTCACTTTCTGTAAGTGGTTTATTTACATGACTTGCAGGGGCGATAAATGACTCAAGCTTGTGGATGAGCCTATCGACCTCACTAAGTTGTACAGGCTTAGTGATATTGCCAATTAAATGTGCGTTACATTGCCTCGCTAAATTGGCAGCCAAGTCGATCACTTTGTTATCCATTTCGGAAATGATAGCCACGCCGCCAGAAAACTTTAATTCCCCCAATTGACGAATTAACTCCATCCCGTCCATGTCTGGCATATTCAAATCAGTGAATATGGCATCATATTGGAAAGGGGCCTGCTGAACGTTTTGTAATGCTTGTTTGGCGTTGTTACAACAAGTGATATCTGCAATGCCTAATTCAGTTAAAATAGCTTGCATAACCATTAAAATAGCTTGAGAGTCATCGACTACCATTATTTTATTTATTGTGACCGCCATCTGCATATCCTTTGAAAACATTGCTTATACGAGTTTAGTACAGCATTGGAAAATTTAAATGAAATTAGTTGTAAAAGTAGGTTTGTATGCGTCTGGATTTGTTGGGATAATGGCTAAAAAGCTAATCGTAAAATAGATATGACAAAAGTAGAGTTTACCCTTGCAGAGCTGCACTTTGCAGTCCACACCTCAGCAGATGAAATAGTCCAAGTATTTTGTGAACAGCAAGCGATGGTATTGGAACGTATCAGTGACAATATCTATCACGGTGAAGTACATGATCATCAATTTCAGTTTAGTATAGAGAAGCTATCTGAGGGTTTAGTGGCCGTTGCCATTAATGGGCAACCTTGGCAGTGGATGGAATTACCCAATCAAACAGAGGCTAGTAAGTTTAGTTTTATGGGGATCACGGCTTTAGTATTTAAGCTGTTTAAAAGTGCAAAAGTTGTAAAAGCTGCATTGGCTGGCGCTTCGGTTGCAGGGTATGCCTGGTTATTTTCTTGGCAGTTCGCAATTATGTTGATTGTGTGTTTGGTCATACATGAGTATGGCCATGTGCGGGCCATGCAGTATTTTAAGATCAAAACCAAAGGGTTTTATTTAATTCCTTTTGTTGGGGGGTTAGCTGTCAGTGATGATAAGATAACGACACGCTGGCAAGATGTTGTGATCTCGTTGATGGGTCCGGCATTTGGCTTAATTACCTCTGTATTAGGGGTGGTATTATATTATGCCACTGAACTGGAAATATTTGCAGGTGTTGCTGTTTTAAGTGCACTTTTGAATTTATTTAATTTGCTACCTATGTTGCCATTAGATGGTGGGCATGTACTGAAAAGCATTAGTTTTTCGATGCGCTCATGGGTCGGCTTATTGGTGTGTCTTGGTGGCGTTTTATTTGGATTGTGGGTCAGTTACACATTTGGTTTGATGCTGTTGGTATTTTTCCTATTCATTGGCACACTAGAAATTGTCTTTGAATGGCGAGGGCGTAAGCAATCACATTTAATCCCTTTAGATAGATATGGGCAAGTTTTCTCTGCGGTAATGTACAGTGTTGTGGTTGCAGGGCATGTGGCTGTGATGATGCACTTCGCAGACTCAGAAAATGCCATTTTGAGTCTGCCCATGAAAATTCTATCGAGTTAGTGCAATTATAGTGGTCATTATAGCCAAGTAAGTATGGCGGCAATGATACAGCCCGACACAAGTAACTGAATAAAACAAAAGCCCATAATGTCTTTTGCTTTTAATCCTGCAATCGCCAGTACAGGCAGGGCCCAAAAGGGTTGGATCAAATTGGTCCACGCATCGCCCCATGCGACTGCCATCGCGACTCTCGGTAAATCGGCGCCGAGTTCCATGGCTGCCGGAAGTACAACCGGGGCTTGGATCGCCCACTGTCCGCCACCCGATGGAATAAAAATATTTACTAGACCCGCACTTATAAAGCTCCAAAAAGGCAGTGATTCAGCAGTGCTGATTTTTACAAAAGCAGATGAGATTTGCTGTGCCAACCCTGAATCAATCATAATGGCCATGATCCCCGCGTAAAATGGAAATTGAATAATAATGCCGGCCCCGCCTTGTATGGCATTTTGTAAGCTATTGAGTAAGTTTGCGGGTGTTTTATGGAGTAAAATAGCCAGAAATAAAAATATACTGATCACGCTGTTTAGGTTTAACCCCTTATTTTGGATGAAAAAATAAGAAACTAAATAAATGCAGCCAAGTAAACCAATTGAGATACCCAGCCAAGTATTTTGCTCCAGCTTTTGCGCAGGGGTGTTTAGCAATGTGTTAGGCAGAGGTTTATCACTTTCTTGAAGTTTTGCTTTGTCAATCAGCACATGCTTTGAGTTTGGTGGGAGCAGCAAAACATTCACAACAGGTAAAATTATTAACATAGCCCCGAGTAAAATGAGGTTAAATGGCGCAAAGAGCGTGTCAGTGGTGCTAATTAAGCCAATAGTTTGCGTGGCAAAATGATTCGGGGTTGCTATTGTGAGGGGCACTGAGCCAGATAGCCCGCCATGCCATACAATAAACCCTGAGTAGGCACTGGCAACGAGTACTCGGTAATCTACGTCAATGCGTTTAGCGAGAGCTTTAGCAAATAATGCCCCAATAACGAGGCCAAAGCCCCAATTAATCCAGCTGGCCAGCATTGATACTAATGAGATCAGAGTAATAGCTAAGGCAGGTGTTTTCGCTTGCTGAGCTAACTTATCTAAGACTGCGATACAAGTGGGGGTACTGGCTAACATATAACCGGATACGAGTATTAATAGCATTTGCATTGAGAAAGTGAGTAACGTCCAAAAACCTTGGCCCCATGCGTTGATAGCATCAATGGGTGTAAAAGGGGTGACGGTGCTTGCTAAAGTCAGTACGATAAGGGTTAGGATTAGTACAAAGACATATGGGTCAGGTAGATAGCGCTCAACTAAATGGGTTAAAGGGCGTGTGATCCGATAGAGCATAGCGTGAACATCCAAGTAGTTTTTGTTTTATCATAACTAATTATTTCACTAAAAGTTAGTGTAATACACTAATTTGGAATTAATAGAACTCGGGGTTGTATATTTAAGTTGTTGATATTTATCAGATATAAATATGGCATAAAAACTGTATTGCTCATGTAAGTTAATTATTTTTATTAAAAGAGGTTGCTATGGCAGGTCAAGGCTCAGGCGGTAATGTAATCGCCGCAATATGTAACATTTTCTTCCCTGGTTTAGGCCAGTTAGTACAAGGGCGTATTTTATCCGCGCTTATTTTTGCGATTATCGTGGTTGGTGGATATGCATTGTGGTTCTTAATTATTCCTCCTGTTATTGGTGCAATCGCGCATTTATGGTCAATCATTGATGCTGCAAAATATAGTAGTGATTCAGGGTACGAGCGCCGTTAACCAAAGACTGAGTGTCACAATGCTAAGCAGTGTAGAAAGTGCGACACTGCTGGCCATTACAGCCTGCTGAGTATTTAATTGACGGGCAACTAAATAGGCATTTACACCTAAAGGTGATGCACTCATTAAGGTCACAACGCTTATCAGCGTTGTATCAAGTTTAAACCCCCACCTCGCAGTTATATAAACAGCCAGCGGCAAGATGATTAATTTTATTAGGCTAATTAATAGAGCAGGTTGCCAAGCGTGTTTAATTGAATAGTTCACCAAATTAGCCCCTAATACAAAAAGTGCTCCGGCAATTGCTGGTTCCGCTAACAAGAGTAATGCTGATTGGACTGGCTGTGGGAGAGCTATATTGAGTAGATTTGCTAAAAGTCCACAACTAATACTGAGCACGATTGGATTGATAAACAAAGGTTTAAGTAGTTTAACTAGATTGTTTTTGTGCTCTGTAGCACAGAAGAATGTGAGGGCGAAGAGCATGGCGCTATGAAAAGTAATAATGATAAATACTAAGGCGCCATATTGTGCGCCTAAACTGGTGATGATAATTGGCAGTCCAACTAAAACAGTATTTGAGTAAGTGCAGCCTAGAGCGAATATGGCGGAATCAGCCAGCGGTGTCTTTTTTATTATTTTTAATAAGGATGTACACAGGATGTAGACAGTGAGTACTGGACCGTAAAAACTGATCATAACAGTTGCAGATAACACCCGAGATAGGTCAGCTTGATACATGCTAATAAAGAGTAATGTGGGTATCGCCAGATTGAAAAAAAATTGACGAAGTCCGACAAAGTGTTCATTAGAAAAAAGGTTGAATCTGGCGCAGATAAACCCTATCAGTGCGACAAAAACTAAAGGAAATAAAACACTTAAAGGCTGCATAAATGGCAATCGTTCGAATAAAGAGGGTATTATCCGTGCTCTTGTTGTACAGAACAAGCTATTGCACAGTATAATAGCATGCTTAATCGTTAATTAAGGTTCAATTTTGGAGTATCAATTTATCCGAGACCCGATTGCAGGGTTAAAAGTTAGAATAAGTGACGAACAAGCTCTTATAGCCCGTTGGTTAAACGAAGAACTCGATAAAAGTGAAGTCGCAGAACTCGTGACTCGGTGTCATATGATGACGAAAGGGCAGCCTGCTTGGGTGAGACTGGGTAATGAAATTCGCTTTACGTTGAATGCCGATGAAGCATTATTTGAAGCACATGCATTATTTCAAGAGGGTGATGATATTAGCCAATATGCAGATGATGCATTAGAACTTGATGATCATAGATTAGTTGCAGGGTGTGGATTTGAAGACTTTGTGGCGTTATTAATGGCATGGCAGGCATTTATTGCAGGCAAGTAACCTGCAATAATTTGAACGAAAATTCATGATTCGGGCTGACCATATATTTGCTCAGCTCGATTGAACAGTACCCAAGAAGTTAAAATATATTTGTCGTTAGAAATCGGTTTATTCCCTCGGTGGGTATGAGTAAAGTAACCTGGTGCTATCACCATACTCCCTTTCACAGGGGCAATCTTTTTATTCTGATAAACAAATTCAGTCTCTCCCCCTTCTTCAACATCATTTAAGTAAAACATAAAGAGTAAGACTCTGTGTAGCGCTTCGTTATGCCCAAGTTGAGGATAAACTTCGCTATGCCAATAGGGATAGCCTCCTTTGTTGATGTCATATTTTTGTGCTTGGATAGAGCCTAAGCGAAAAATTTGCTGGGTTAGTAGGTGTATTTGTGGTTTGCCAACCTCTTCAAAGTTATCAATGGTCAGGTCTACTGGTTGGCCTGTTTTTGGGTGGTATACCTTGAGTCCAAAAGCACCGATCAGCATGAAAAAGTGTTCTTCGATATACTTGAATACGTGTTGAGCTGTTACTTGTTGTATATGTTCAAGGTTTTGTGCGTATTCAGGGTGAGAATTTAAATACAGATCTTGACTCATTTTTTTGCTAAGGTCGACACCACCCGATGTGGTCCCTTGTTTTAAGTGTGGGCTTTGCTCAAATGTATTGATAAATTGATCACAAAACTCAGTGCTTAGCGCGTTTTCATAAACGCGTATAAAATCTGTCATGACTGTACCTACATGTTATTGGAATTATTATGTTGTCAGAAGTATTAATGCCTCGGTTTAGTGAAACCGATGTCTTAGGACATATCAACAATACCGTACTCCCAGTGTGGTTTGAAGCCGCACGAGTGCCAATTTTTAAAATATTTACACCTGATCTAAATCCTCTCGATTGGAAATTAATTGTCGCGAAAGTTGAAGTGACATTTAAAGGAGAATTGTTCTATGGTCAAGCTGTTGAAATAAAAACAAAAATAGAAAAAGTTGGTAATAGTTCATTTGTTATCTTACAGCAAGCTTGGCAGCATGATGAATGCTGCGCTGAAGGAAGAACAGTAATGGTACGCTATGATTTTTCAAAAAAATCAGCACAAACCCTAAGCGATAATGAACGAAGTGCATTAACAATGTACCTTTAAGTCATTGCTAGAATGAATTTGACGCGCTGCTTATTGCTTAGGTGTGATAAATTCATGTCCAATCGCCGCAGAAATACAAGGTTTAACAGTGAAAGAGTACTCAACCCCAGTATCATTGGTATGCTTAATTATCTCTAATATTTCATAATCATTGAGTTCAATGACACGACTCGCGGGGGTTAATTGACACCGTGATTTACTATCGGCTTCTTGGTCATAAATAAAATCGGCCAGTACTTGTTTACGCCAAAGAAAAAAGCGCTCAGAGCGTGCGATATTATCTTCTAGTTGAGAGAGTATTTCCTCAGCTTCAACATCATCCTCGTCATCAGTGATGGTAATGTCACTGCCTGTGGCTTGTTTCGTTATGTTTGACATCTCAACGCGCCCGACGGTCCCTGCAATATTTATGGTGACGGGTTTATCTGATACCGCTTTCATTAAATCAGAGACAACCAAGTTAACACCGTGTGCTAATCCAGAGCTACTTAAAAATAATGCCATATGAATGGTCAAAATTGAGCTTAATGCAAAGCGAACAACCCCTGTAATAATGGGAAAGCGATATTCTGGTGCATGCCATAATTTGGCTAAGCCAAAAGGTTTGATGAGCAGTAAAAATATGAGGTATATAGGCATTAATAATTGTAACAATAATAAGGCTGCAACGCTGGTGGTGATAAACCAAGTTGGTAGTGATAGTAAGACACTTAAGTTATGTGTGTAAGGAAAGTGATCAGAGCTGACTCCGGTAATATCATTGACGTGACCAGCGGCTTGTACTAAAGCGAAGTTAGCAATAAATGCGTAGAATAGAAAAATCAGGGATTTTCCGGGTAAGCTATCCCAGACATACAAAAATTTAGGCCAAAATTCATATATCAATGCCGCGAGTACGAGTGCTGAAACGGCAAAAAGTGCGAAGCCAGTGTCGGCATCGACACCTGTGATCAGAAAACAGATATTGGCGCAACATGCCAATAGGTAGCTACGTTGGGCAAACGTGAGGCTATGCCAAAATGCATGAAAACGTTCTTTATATGAACCAATGATTGAGGCAATAGAAAAAGAGTTGAATGAAGGAAGCTGGCGCATAACGTACCTGTAATTATTGTTATGCGCCAATGATAGGTGCTTACAGTAAAGGCTTCAAGTATTTACCTGTGTGAGATTCATGGCATTGGGCGACTTGTTCTGGCGTGCCTGCAATCAATATTTGCCCGCCCCCAGCGCCGCCTTCAGGTCCTAAGTCAACAATCCAATCAGCAGTCTTAATCACATCCAAGTTATGTTCAATAACGACGACAGTGTTGCCGTGGTCACGCAGTCTGTGTAACACCACGAGCAGTTGTTGAATATCGTGAAAATGTAGGCCAGTGGTCGGCTCGTCTAATATATAGAGCGTTTTACCTGTGTCTCTTTTTGAAAGTTCTCGGGCCAATTTAACTCGTTGTGCTTCGCCACCAGATAAGGTAGTCGCGGCTTGCCCTAATCGAATATACGATAACCCCACATCCATTAAAGTTTGCAATTTACGGTTAATAGCTGGGATTTTTTCAAAGAAGCGATGGGCATCTTCGACCGTCATTTCGAGCACTTGATGAATATTTTTATCTTTATAAAGCACTTCAAGTGTTTCACGGTTATAACGCTTACCCGTACACACATCGCAAGGAACATATACGTCAGGTAAAAAGTGCATTTCGACTTTAATCACCCCATCGCCTTGGCAAGCCTCACATCGACCCCCTTTGACATTAAAGCTGAAACGACCCACTTTGTAGCCTCGAGAACGTGCTTCTTGGGTGCCTGCAAATAGTTCTCTTATGGCTGTAAAGATCCCGGTATAAGTCGCTGGATTTGAACGAGGGGTACGGCCGATTGGACTTTGGTCAATATCAATGACTTTATCAAAGTGCTCTAAACCACTGATTGATTCATGTGCTGCAGGTTCTGCTGTTGTGGCGCCGTTGAGTTCAGTATGAGCTAGTTTAAATAGTGTGTCGTTAATAAGCGTTGATTTACCAGAACCTGAGACGCCTGTAATACAGGTCATCAAGCCAAATGGGATCTCTAAATCAACATTTTTTAAATTGTTGCCTTTGGCACCAAACAACGCTAACCACTTGTCATTGGTGGGGTGGCGTTGCTCTGGTACGGCAATACACTTTTTGCCGCTGAGGTATTGTCCAGTAATTGAGTCTGGATTGTTAACGATGGCATCACGATCACCTTGGGCAATAACATAACCACCATGCACACCGGCTCCTGGACCAATATCAATGATATGGTCAGCGGCGCGAATAGCATCTTCGTCGTGTTCAACGACGATCACGGTATTACCTAAATCGCGTAAATGCGTGAGCGTACTGAGTAAACGATCATTATCTCGCTGGTGTAATCCAATTGATGGCTCATCTAACACATACATCACACCAACAAGGCCAGCACCAATTTGACTGGCAAGGCGTATTCTTTGTGCTTCTCCGCCTGATAATGTATCAGCACTGCGATCAAGAGAAAGATAATTTAACCCAACATTGATCAAAAATGAGAGCCGATCGCGGATCTCTTTTAAGATTTTTTCAGCAATTTGTGCTCTTTGACCAGTTAATGTTAATGATTGGAAGAAATCCATGGACTCACCAATACTCATGTTGGTAATAACAGGGAGTGTGGTGTGGCCGATAAACACATTTCGTGCTTCTTCACGTAAGCGAGAACCATTACAGCTTGGGCAGGCTTGACTGGTTTGATATTTAGCAAGCTCTTCGCGGACCGAGCTAGATTCGGTTTCGCGATAGCGGCGGTTCATATTATTTAGAACCCCCTCGAACTCATGATTTCGAGTGATTAAATCACCGCGATCATTTCTATAGTTAAAAGAGATCTTAGTTTGACCAGATCCTTCAAGTACAATTTTTTGATGGTCTTTACTTAATTCGTTAAAAGGAACTTCTAAATCAAATTCATAATGTTCGGCAACGGATTGCAACATTTGGAAATAATAGAAACTGCGTTTATCCCAGCCTTTAATCGCCCCCCCACTGAGGCTTAGCTCTTTGTTTTGTACGACACGTTGAGGATCAAAGTATTGCCTTACACCTAAGCCATCACAGCTTTGGCAAGCACCTGCTGGATTATTAAATGAAAATAAGCGAGGTTCAAGTTCCATCATGGCATAACCACAGCTCGGGCACGCAAAGTTAGCCGAAAAAATCAGTTCTTGGAAGTCAGAGTCGTCCATACTGGTTACAACAGCGATGCCTCCAGATAATTCTAATGCAGTTTCAAACGATTCAGCTAAACGCTGTTGCAGGCCTTCTTTGACTTTGAAGCGATCTACAACCACCTCTATGGTATGTTTTTTGTGTAACTCAAGAGTGGGAGGATCAGATAAATCGCAGACTTCGCCATCGATTCTTGCTCTAATATAACCTTGGCTGGCCAATTGTTCTAATAACTTTACATGTTCACCTTTGCGGTTTTTAACCACCGGAGCGAGCAACATCATTTTGCTGCCCTCAGGATGTTCGAGCGCGGTATCTACCATTTGGCTAATGGTTTGTGCTGCAAGCGGTTGATTGTGTGTAGGGCATCGGGGCTCCCCGACACGCGCAAATAAAAGTCTTAGGTAGTCATATATTTCGGTGATGGTTCCAACCGTTGAACGTGGGTTATGCGATGTTGATTTTTGTTCAATTGAAATAGCGGGTGATAGCCCTTCGATATGATCAACATCCGGTTTTTCCATCAAGGATAAAAACTGGCGAGCATAGGCAGATAAAGATTCAACGTATCGACGCTGACCTTCTGCATATAATGTATCAAATGCTAAAGATGATTTACCTGAACCTGACAGGCCGGTGATCACGATCAATTTATCGCGAGGAATGGTAAGGGAAATATCTTTTAAATTGTGCGTGCGAGCGCCTCTGACTTCTATTTTATCCATGCTGACCTAACTACAAAGTTTAATGGCGGTGGTGATAGCGAAACAGTATCGCATAATTTGCGTGAAATTAACGTATCTTTGCTAAACGAACTAAACTAATCACTGGGATCAATTATCGAGTCGTTATTTTGAATGTTGTTCGATATGGTGTGATAGGTCTGTTGATGATACTCACATTTGGCACAAGTGCGTGCGAATATGTAGTGCGTTTTGAAGATTATGGTGCACAATCAAAATTAGACAAGTCGTTAAATTGGCATGGGCTAGATGTCGACTTTGCCAAAGCTCTGTTAGATGAAGCTCATTGTACCTATCGGTTCGTCAGTGTGCCTTGGGGACGAGCATTGAAAATGCTTGAAATAGGAGAGATTGATATGATGCTCAGCGTATCTAAAACAGCGCTGAGAATGCAATACGCGTACTTTATTGGACCGCAGAGAATGGAAACCATTGTTTTTGCAATGAACACCAACAGAGTGTTTGACGTACCTACAGTTGAATCGTTGTTTACACTTCCTTCTCCGGTGGCAATACAACGAGATGCGTATTATGGAGAAGCATTCGATAAACGTATGGTGCAAGAGCTCGACGTGGATAGTCACTTTATCTATGTACCAGATAATTAACTTAAGCTGAATTTATTAAGACATGGGCGCATTTCTGGCTTTTTAGAAGAAAAATACAATATTTTGTATCAAAAAAGGAATAATCCTGACTTTGTGGCCATCACCATTAGTCCATTAGTGGTGAATGAAGACCCTGTTTATTATGCATTTAGCAAGCAAACGATTTCAAAGGAGCAGCGTGAGAAGTTACAAGCAGCCTTTATTGCTATCAAAAACTCTGGAAAATTAGCTCAGATCTTAAAAAAATATAAGTTAGACTGAGTTTTTTTGTTAGACTGTCGCGCGTTAAAGCTGGCTGACAAAAATGAGAAACATGTCCATTCACTCTTTAAATCGATTAGAAAAACGTGCTGCGGCCTCCTTGGCAAGCGTATTTGCATTTCGCATGCTGGGTTTATTTATGCTCATGCCAGTGCTGGCCATTTATGGGCAGTCGTTAGAACATGTGTCACCCATGTGGATTGGGCTGGCTATCGGAGTGTATGGGTTAACGCAAGCATTGTTACAAATTCCGATGGGGTGGCTTTCAGATAAATTTGGTCGCAAGCCGATTATTATTATGGGGCTCATTGTATTTGCATTGGGCTCTGTTGTTGCCGCAACAGCTGATTCAATTTATTGGGTGACAGCAGGACGTGCTCTACAAGGTATGGGCGCAATTGCCAGTGCTCTGCTTGCCCTCGCTTCGGATTTAAGTCGCGATGAACAACGTCCTAAAGTCATGGCCGTGATAGGTATGTGCATTGGCTTGAGTTTTGCCGTGGCCATGCTATTAGGCCCAATGGTCGCCTCTGCATTTGGTATATCAGGGGTGTTTTGGCTCACTGCAATACTGGCCATTTTGGGGATATTGATTATTTTATTTTTGGTACCGAGTGCTGTTCAACGGGCGCCAAAGGGCGATACGGTAGCTACATTTGTCGATATTCGTCGTTTAATTAAACACCCACAATTATTACGTTTAGATCTCGGAGTTATGCTGCTGCACCTTACTTTAACGACGTTATTTGTGGTATTGCCGGTGCAATTAATTACAGGGGGACTGGCGGCTCCACAACATTGGCAATTGTATATTCCTGTTTTATTACTTGCTTTTATATTAATGGCGCCGGTGATGATCATTGCAATGAAAAAGCAAAAAGAGAAAGAAGCTTTTCTGGGTTGTATTGGATTACTAATCGCAAGCTCATTAACTTTAGTTTTGGTGATTGATTCTGTTATTGGTATTGCTGTATGTATGTTACTTTATTTTATTGCCTTTAATTTTTTAGAAGCGACAATGCCAGCACTCGTCGCAAGGCTGTCACCAGCGAATCAAAAAGGTTCTGCAATGGGAGTATTTTCGTCTGGGCAATTTTTTGGTGCATTTCTTGGTGGAATATTAGGGGGTTATATTGCGCAGCAAGGTAATCCGCATGGAGTGTTTGCCGCGGTGGCCTGTGTTGGGGTAATATGGCTGGTAATTGCATGGCGAATGCAGATCCCACCAAAGAGTAAAATAATTAGTTTATTAGTCAGCTTGTCTGAAGGCGAAAAAGCGGAAGATATTGCAGATAAACTGATCACGTTACCTGGTGTTATTGAAGCAACGGTGGTACCAGAAGAAAGCCGTAGCTACTTGAAAATAGACGATAAAATTTTTGATTTAAATCAAGCTAAGCAAGTGCTTGGTTTGCAATAGAGTGAGGAGAAGGTGTCATGGCACGTGGTGTAAATAAAGTTATTTTGGTTGGTAATTTGGGTCAAGATCCTGAAGTACGTTATATGCCGAATGGCAATGGCGTTGCAAACATTACTTTAGCAACATCTGATAGTTACAAAGATAAAAACACGGGCCAAATGATCGATAAGACTGAATGGCATCGTGTAGTCTTTTTTGGAAAGTTAGCTGAAATTGTTGGCGAGTATTGCCGTAAAGGGTCTCAAATTTACGTAGAAGGTAAACTTCAAACACGTAAATGGACTGATCAAAGTGGTCAAGAAAAGTATACAACGGAAATTGTTGTTGATGGCTTTAGTGGTCAAATGCAAATGTTAGGTGGTCGTGGCGATCAACAGGGCGGTGGTCAGTATCAAGGTGGAGGCCAACAACAAGGTGGTTATTCACAACCACAAGCTCCATCACAATATAATCAAGCACCACAACAGCAAGGGGGCCACTCTCAGCCAGCCCAGAACCAACAAGGTGGCTTTGCGCCTCAAAACCAGAGTGCGCCTCAACAGAGTAACACTCAACAAGCGGGTGGATTTGCACCGCAACAAGCTGCGCCTGCACAACCTCAACAAAGTGCACCACAGCAACAAGGCGGATTTGCACCTAAGCCAGCTCCTGCAGGTGGCGCATCAAACCCAATGGAACCGCCAATTGATTTTGACGACGATATTCCGTTCTAGGAAACGTTAAATGTAAAAGTGTTAAATTAAGTGCATATTTTACAAGTTATTATGACGAACCCAGCATCATTGCTGGGTTTTTGTTTATTATAGATTGCAAACGAATTTATATTGTTGGCTGCATTGTTAGTTTTTACTGATAAATACCTTAAATTAGTGTAAT
>NZ_JAGJEF010000078.1:0-21829 GCF_018100875.1 Pseudoalteromonas sp. MMG012 | reverse complement strand
AGGATTTAACTTTTTTCGTATCTTTCACTGTATCTAGGTTTTGATAAGTCTTGATCAGAATGTCTTGTAATAAGTCTTCGACATCACTTGGGTTTGAAATATGCTTGTACAAAAACGCCTTGACGCTACTTTGATAATCAGCCCAAATAGCTTCTAAGTTCATAAAGTATTCCTTGTGCTCCAATCACGTAAAATATCGGTGAGCAGAAGTGCCGCACGGCACTCCTCTTATAACAATTAACAACAAGCACTTAAATTGCTGCTACTCGGTTGATTTACGTGACTGTTGTTTGCTAAATAAGTATTTGTCAGATAAAAGTCTTTAAATTGTAATTCAAAGTCATCTGAGACCGTATTATCCATAATCGTGGTCGCCAGCACTGCACTTTGCCATGCCTGAGCTTTTGGTAAATCACATAAAAAGTCATGTCCTGTATATTTTTTAACAATGGCGGCTCGGTGTAAAAGCGGTAACCATGCGATATCTACATTACTTAGACTGTCTGATTTAAAAAATTGTGTTTTACCTGACAACTGAGCTTCTATTTTATTAAATATTTCATTTAACTTGCCAGCACGCATTGTGAAGGTTTCTTCATTTTTACTGCTCATGGTGCCACATTGTGCTAAGTAGTTTTTAGTACCTAAATAACTCCATGCCCTATCCAGAGCGCGTTGCTCGTTACTTACGTTCGTTTCCAATGGGCCATATTCATCTTCAATATATTCAACGATAGCATCCGATTCAAATATCGTGATTCCATTTTCACTTATCATGACCGGAACTTGTCCATTAGGCGAAATATTCAAAAACCAGTCTGGCTTATCTTGAAGGTTTATATATTGGATCTCATAAGAAACATTTTTGGCCTCTAACGCCGCAGTGACTCTTTGAACAAAAGGACATATTTTAAAACTCACTAATTTAATCATGCTTTACCTCTAAAGTAATTTCAGTGTCTTTACATCTTTAAGACGGAGGCGTATAAAAAAAGACGACACTTTTTGAAAAAATATAGCGAGATAAGCGAGCGCTAAGCTGCATTTACCAAAACGGTAATGTGACAATAAACGTACTACCAAAGCCAAATTCACTTTCAACATGAATTGTGCCATTGTGACTTTTAACTATTGAATTTGCGATAGTTAACCCTAAACCAGTCGCTGAACCAATCGGCTTTGATGTATAAAACGGGTCGAATATTTGGTGAATATGCTCAGTACTAATACCGCATCCTGAATCTATCACCATTATCTCTAAAAAGGCATCTCGGCGTATCGCTTTAACATGAACGGTATGATTCACATCACACTGTGCTTCCAAAGCATTTATCAATATACAGCCAATGGCTTGGCCTAATAAATCAGCAGCGGCACTAAACGAATCTTTGCACTCTACCATCAACTCAAAAGAGGATGAAGGTTCTAAATTTAAGTTAATAATGACAGCATCAAGAATATCTTGGATACAATTACCGGAGCTCACTTGTTGACTTGAATTGGTAAAAACACTCAAATCTCTAACTATATGTGCAATACGCGTTAAACCTTGCTTTGTTTCATTAACCAAATCCTTACTTTCAGTTTGAATCCAAGGTAAATCAAATTGCCCTTCTATTTCTTTAACAAGTTCTGCCAATTCATTATGCTCACTCGTCACCATACATAATCGCGCCCAAGCATCATTTAACTTAGTAAAATGTTCAGAGATAAATTCGTTATTACTACTAATGGCACTCAAAGGATTGTTAATTTCATGGGCAATGCCGGCAGCGAGTTGCCCGACGGATGCCAGTTTTTCTTGTTGCACTAACACTTGTTGTTGCGCATCTATTTTTTGTTTTGCCAATTCAAGCGCTATGTTTCGTTGCTCAAGTTCATAAGTGCGCTCGGCTACACATTGCTCCAGTTCTTCATTAAACGACGACAGCCTCTTGGCCATATTGGCGAGTTTAACTAGGTGTTCATATGATCTTAAAGACGCGGTAATAACAGTATAAAGTCGTTCTTTTGTTAACTCAGTCTTCGTTTTATAATCATTGATATCATATTTCAGCATCAATTCATGTTCAGGAATAGAACCTGGTTGCCCAGTCCTAAGTACAATCCTGACAGTCTCATTACATAACACTTGCCTAATTTCTTGCGCACATTCAAGCCCAGCTTCATCACTTTCCATTATGACATCTAACAAAACCAGCGCAATATCTGGTGTATCTTTTAAAATAGTAAGTGCTTCGATTTTACTATAAGCATGCACTAATTGAAGGGAGCGCTGCTCAAATTTATAGCTTCTTAACACTAACTTAGAGAGTTGATGAACGGACTCATCATCATCAACAATTAAGACATACCAAGGATCATGGTTGCTTATTTGGGGCTGCCTTGCTTGTGGCTTTGCCTGCTCAGGCTCACTGGAAAACAACGCAAGAGGTTTATTTCTATCTGTCATAACTGCCCAAGGAGTTTTAACACTAAGCTTGGGCGCAATAAGGTGATTTTTCAAGTTCTAAACTTGATTTAACTCCGCTTTATAGTGATGTCTACAGACTGAAACATAGCGGTCATTTCCACCAATTTCAACTTGCGCTCCATCTGCAATCGCTTTGCCATGCTCATCAGTACGCAGCACCCTGTTCGCTTTGCGTCCGCAATGACAAATCGTTTTCAGTTCAATTAATTTATCAGCCCAAGCTAACAAATATTGTGACCCTTCAAACAACTCGCTTCTAAAATCAGTTCTTAACCCGTAACATAAAACGGGAATATCCAATTGGTCAACCACGTCAGTTAATTCATCAACTTGCTTTTTGGTTAAAAATTGGCATTCATCAACTAAAATACAGTCCAATTTAGTTTCATTATGATGAGTTTTGATTAATTGTTTAAGACCTGTGTCATTTGCGTAAATATGCGCATCGGCTTGTAGTCCAATTCGAGAAGCGACTTTACCCACTTGAGCGCGATTATCTATCGCCGCCGTCAAAATAAAAGGATTCATCCCTCTTTCACGATAGTTAAATGCTGATTGTAATAAAGTGGTAGATTTACCCGCATTCATTGCTGAATAATAAAAATAAAGTTGAGCCATTCTTAATCGTTCTACACTAGAAATTTAGCCGTAGTCTACCCAACCAAATACAAATTTGCTATGTTGACTTTACCGTCACTTAGAGTTAACCATATTACTCAATACCGTCATCATCCATTTCAAGATACTCCATATAGAACTCGGCGACTGGCATAGTACCTAATAAAGACCAAATCAAATTAATTTCATGGCTGTTGTGTGTAAAAAACTCTTTTGAAAATGTTAAAAACCCATAGCTCATGTCAAAAGGTGGGTAAACGGATACCAACTCTTGTGAATAAGGGTAGGCGCTCACTTTTTCACCATTAATTAAACACAAACCAATTGAGCCATCAACAACATCTTTCATAACCAAATCATAAGCTTCTGTTTGAGAACTTGTATTAACAATAGCAAAACGTTTGGTATCTATACTTGATGCCGCTGAATAACCACTTGGTATTGCCAAAGAGAGTGCTTTGTTACGCGCTTGAATATGTTGGTAAAGCGCCTCTTTTCCAACGATGCATCGTCCAAAACGGCTAATCGCCACTGTGGAATTCACCGAACCATCCGCGTTAAATGGATAAACCATAAACGCTTCTCTTTCTGTACGGTAACTTGCAATTACGGCATTGACTTTGTTCTTTTTCAGTTCATGCAAACACCGTTGCCAAGGTTTACGAACATAAGTAAAAGAGACTTGTGGGATTTGCGCATCAGTTCGGCGCAATATTTCAATTGCCGCACCGGGATTGTGTCTGGGAACTGCTTGTCCGTTACCCATGTATGCGTGTGACAGCTCCTTATCTTCATAACAAAACGTTAAGTTCACGCCATAAGAGAATGGAGACACTGCCACAAAAGCTAAACTAACCAACCAACGTAATAACAAAGTAAGACCTATAAATATGTTAGCCTCTTTCTAGTATACGCAAATTCATCGAAATTGCCGAAATTGTTGCACTAAACAGTCATCTAGCTGAAACACAAAAATACAACGCTTCCGGCTATAACAACTACAATGTGCGCCAAAGGTGGAATGTCAGATAACTGCGAAACGGTGCACATGTTTGGGTATCAAATGATCCGCACTGTGCAAAAGCTTTTTTAACACCTAAATCTCCCCCTAGATATATATCTGGGTTACTTTGTCCTCTCATTTTTACGTAATCAACAGTCCATGGTCCGACTCCTTTGATATCTAACCATGTATCTAAATCATCGTTATTTTTATGCTCAACGCAATACTGAGCTAAACTACGTAAAGCACTCTTTCTTGCCCCTGGCATTTTAAAAAACTCAAATTCACAGTTTTGTAAAGCATTTGCAGTTGGAAATAACGGTTCATTAGATTGACCTGATAAACCTTTATGTTCAACCAATATACATAGCAAATTGCGAGCTGCTGACACACTCACTTGCTGACCTAGAATGGCACGAATACCAGCTTCGAACACATCCCAAATCCCTGGTAGACGTAGCCCTTGTTCTAATATTAAGCCACTCGGTATATTCGCCTCCAGATATTGATTAATAAACTCTGGATCTGCGTCTAAATCCAAGACGCGACGAATGTTCGCCACAACTAAATGAAGCCCACGGATATCATTGATTTTAATTTCCACATTAAAGCCATGGTTCAATTCATCAAAGTGTGCTGTAAATGCCCCCGTATACTCACCCAAAGAGTACGTTCTTCCGTACTTTCTTTCACCTAGCCATTCTATTGGTTCAATCAATCGCGCACTAAAAAACTGATGCAATGCGAACCAATTGTAAGGGGGGCGAAAAGCCATGAATAACTTAATTGGCGTATCGGAAATAACGCGTTCCTTTCTAAACTGGCTGGGATTGAGTGAAAATAGTTTTGAAAATGCGTCATTAAAACGGCGCAATGAGTTGAAGCCACTGGCAAACGCTATTTGGGAAATTGGTAACTGTGTTTGTTGAAGCAGCTGTTTCGCTAAATCACATTGCTTGTACAACACATATTGTTTTGGGCTAGTGCCATAATACCTTTTAAAAAGCTTATTTAAATAACGTTGAGATATACCTAGTCTATTCGAAAGCCCCTCAACTGACATATGACTCAGCGCACCTTCATCTATGAGTTTTTTAGCTCTCACCGCCGTAGTTTCTACGCCAAGCCATGCATAACTGCCTGGTGCTGAATCTGGTCGACAACGAATACAGGGGCGAAACCCCGCGGCTGCTGCACTATAAGCATGTTCAAAATACGAGACATTTTTTTCGTGGGCCATCGGTGCAGGACAAATTGGCCGGCAGTAAATACCTGTACTTTTAACCGCGACAAAAAATAGCCCATCAAATCGATGATCTCGACTTTTCCTTGCTTGTTGACAAACTTCAGATGAATACATGTGACCACTCATATCTATATCATTGATTATATATTAACTGATATGAAAGCTATGAATGGCCATAAATGGCACTAAATACCAAACAATTTATCTCAATTGTTTATTTATAGTGTATCTATTACAAGGCACCCAAGTACCGTTGCTCAACGTCGGTCCAATTAATTACATTATAAAATGCCGCAATATATTCAGGTCGACGATTTTGATATTTTAGATAGTACGCATGTTCCCACACATCCAAACCTAATATTGGTGTGTGTTGCTCCATCAATGGACTGTCTTGGTTTAAGCTACTAGTAACTTGAAGCGCTTTATTTTCGTCAACCACTAACCATGCCCAGCCGCTCCCAAACCTACTCACCGCTGCTGCCGTAAATTGCTCTTTAAATGTATCAAAACTACCAAACTTTTGATCAATCGCCTTTGCTAATTCACCCGCTTGTAATACACCACCTGTAGGACTCATTACTTGCCAAAATAAACTATGATTGTTATGCCCGCCAACGTGCTCTTGGACGGCCTTTTGCAATAACTCAGGTAGTGTCGAAATGTTGTTTAGTAACCATTGTGTTGGTTTATCTGCGAACTCTGTGCCTTCCAGCGCAGCATTTGCTTTGTTAATATAAGTTTGGTGATGCAGAGTATGGTGGATTTCCATTGTTTTTGCATCAATATGTGGCTCTAATGCATCATAAGCGTATGGCAATGCCGGTAGAGTAAAAGCCATGATTATTCCTCGTTTATTTTACTAATGTAGGGTAATTGAACTATTGATTGGGACGTTAATACTGCTATTAACCTGTACAATCAACTCTGGAAAATGGGGGTGATGACTGGCAAAGTGCAGTAACTCTTGTCGGGTTTTATTTATATGGTGACAAGCTATTTTTGCAATATTTTCATCTGGATGTTGCCTCAACTGCGATACCAACTCATGCGCATCACATAATTTATGGCATGCTTGTGCAGGCCTTCCCATTGCCAAATAACAATCAGCCAGATTATGTGCAGCGACCACAACGGCTGGGCAACAGTGCTCAATTGCACCGCATACATTTCTATCTACTTGTACTTTACAAAATTGCTCAAGTAAGTGGGTTGCTAAAGTCCAAGCTGCAACATATTTATCTCGAGCTTCTAAAAATGCGCCGCGCTCAAACGCATGATTTCCGGCCATAATGTTGCTTTGCCATGGACTTAACGCCATATCTACATAATTTTGAGGGTGTTTTTTAAGTTGTTCAGCTAATGACATAGATTACATTCCAATAACAGTGCCACGCGTTGTAAAGCTATCACACATTCAATACATGACTTCGCTAAACTTACACAATGGGTATGAGGTGTAGCGAATATACACTTTACAAAAGTTATTGCAAATGATTTTTATTTATATTGTCATTAGTGTTATTGCGCACAATAAAGATTCATTGTGCGCAAAACGGTTACTTATAAGATCTAAAATACAATGTGGGCAAAATGTATAATGTCAGTATAGTGGCCGAAAAAATCCCTCCAATGATGACCGTCGCTAAAGGCTTTTGTATTTCAGCGCCAGTGGTTGAAACCAACAGCATCGGTAACAACCCTAATACAGAGGTAATCGCAGTCATCAAAACAGGGGTTAGCCTAGACTGAGCCCCTATCAGCACCGCAGATTGCAAACTATGAGTATGCCGCTGTTGATTAATGCTATCGACCAAAACGACCCCATTCAATACAGCAACACCAAACAATGTAATAAACCCAACAGCACTGGCCACCGATAAATAGAGCCCCGAACTATACAATGCAATCACGCCACCAATAAGAGATAAGGGAATTGCACAAGTTACAATCAATGTTTGCTTAATTGAATTAAAAGCTAAATATAACAAAACCATAACGCCAACTAGTGCCATGGGGATCACAAACAACAAACGTAAATTAGCACGCTGCTGACTTTCAAATTGCCCGCCAATCTTCAAACTATACCCCGACGGTAAAGGCACCTCATTCAATTTTCGTTGAATATCACTGACCACCCCCCCCATGTCTCGACCTGACACATTCGCTTGAATAACAATGCGCCTTTGCACGTCATCTCTTCGGATTTGAGCGGGACCTTGTTGATATCCAATATTGGCCACTTGTGATAACGTAAGCCACGCACCGGTCTCAGATAACACAGGAATGTTTCTGATCGCCGTAAGGCTATTACGTTCATTAGCGTTTAAACGTACTTGAATGTCATAACGCTCGTTGGCAACAATTACCTGACCTGCTCGGGCGCCTCCGATCCCTTGTGATACCACTGACATGACGTCTTTTACTGACATACCATAACGCGACAATGCCGTACGATTTGGCGTTATCATTAATTGCAGCTCACCTCCTAGTTGTTCTGCCGCCACATCCACCGTGCCTTCTACTGCTGCTATTGCTTGTGAAATTACTTCAGCTTGCTCCGTTAATACAGTCAATTCAGGGCCACTTAATTTGATTGACAACTGAGCCTTAACGCCAGATAAGAGCTCATCAACCCTTGTCGCTATTGGTTGTGAAAATGTAAACAAAACGCCTGGAAACTGAGCTAAGTTCTTTGAAATGGCTTTCTCAAGTTCAACGCGAGTTCGTCCGCCCTGTCGCTGTGATGTTGGTTTCAGGCCGATATATATTTCAATATTATTTACTGGCTCAGGATCCCCCCCCAATTCAGGCCTCCCTACTCGACTAAGTGCATAAGTTATTTCTGGAAACGTTAATAACTGTTGCTCAATCTTTGGGGCTAATTCTAAAGACGTTTCAAGGCTAGCCGATGGCGCAAGCGTTACCCGCAAGTTTAATGTCCCCTCTTCCAAGGTAGGAATAAACTCACTGCCTAATTGCTTAAACGAATACAATGCCGCACCTGATGCTATCGCCACAAGTACGCACATTACGCCTACATGATTAAACGCCCATATTAAACTAGACTGGTAAATGTTTGCCAACTTCAATAACAGATGGTTTTTACGGGGCTTCTCTTTGTTCCTCAATAAAAATGAAGACAATGCTGGCAATAATAATAACGCAACGAACAAAGCTGAAATCAACGCAAATATAATACTCATGGCCATGGGCTCAAATAGTTTTGCTTCTACTCCCTCAAAACTAAACAACGGCAGAAACACCACAATAATAATACTCGTTGCCAGTAAAATAGGTTTCGTAACTTGTTGCGCACCTGCTTTTAAATTTTCAATAAACCCGACTTTGCCTAATTGCGCTTGATGAAACAAACGTTCAACCATAACCACAGACCCATCAACTAACATACCAATTGCAACCGCTAGCCCGCCCAATGACATTAAATTGGCTGATATACCAAACAGACTTAACAACATCAAAGCAACTGCAATTGAAATAGGGATCGCCAATAACACTAAAAAAGTGACCGTCACGTCGAGCATAAATAGGAAAAGTACAATCACGATCATTACAAAAGCACTTATTAATGCTTGTGTTATGGTTGATACTGCTGCATTCACCAATTCTGCTTGGTTATATACCGGTATCAGTGTTACACCAGCTGGAAGGGCTTGGTTTATTTTCGGGATCAGGTCGTTGACACTATTGATTGTTTCTGATGTATTGGCGCCTATCCGTTTTAAAACAATACCGCTGATCACTTCCCCATGGCGCTCAATTGACCCATCTCTATTCTTCGATGACATGGAAACAGCACCTTGGCGAATTTCCGCGCCAAGCTTTACCGTCCCGACATCAGATATTTTAACCACAGTACCATCAACGACTTTAACGGGTACTTCCGCAATTTGTTCAAGCCCTTGTGTGTCACTATCAAACCACCCACTCCCTCTTATCGTAACCTGCTCAGCCCCTTTTGGGAGGTACCAACCGCCAGCATTTTGGTTATTATCCGATAAAGCGGTCATCAGTTGCTGTAAAGAAAGCCCATAAGACAACAGTTTATCTCCTGATACGTGTACTTGATACTGCTTGACCTGCCCACCAAATGACAACACATCTGTCACGCCATCGATAGGCATCAACAACCGTTTCACTAACCAGTCATTCAAGCTGCGCAGGGTCATTAAGTCAATATCTGAATCCGGTGATGTTTTCAAAACATACTGAAATATTTGCCCTAACCCAGATGTATTAGGACCCATTTGAGGTGTGCCTATGCCATCTGGAATTAAGTTTTTGGCTTCTTGTAATCGTTCAAATACAAGTTGCCGAGCAAAATAAATATCAACCCCTTCTTTGAAAACAACGGTAATCCCACTTAAGCCTGTTTTTGAAATCGAACGAACTTGCTCAACATCAGGAAGCGCGTACATCACCGCTTCGATGGGATACGTTATTAATTTCTCGACTTCTTCAGCACCAAGGCCTGGTGCTTGCGTATTAACGGCTACTTGTACATTAGTCACATCAGGAAAGGCATCAAGATTTAATTTATTTGCTTGAAATACACTAAGTACTAAAACGGTGATAAACACACCGATCACGAATACACGTTGTTCAATAACAACTGACACTAATCGATTAAGCATTGCCCTCTCCTAATGGTTGTGAACATCAAAGTTAGATTTCGCCGCTTGTGCATTTAAGAAAAATACACCTCCAGTCACCAACTGCTCACCCACCATCAAGCCGGTTACTTCGACTTGGTCACCATAATCTTTCGTTATTTTTATTTCTTTGACGACATAATGTCCTGGTTCTGATTCAATAAAAACTTGCCAATCACCATCAGCACTTTGACTCAGAGCCCCCCTAGAAATTAATAATTGAGGTTCAGTTCCAGCTGTCACAAACTCCGTTTTTACAAACATACCTGCGTGAAGCATGTGGTTAGGGTTGTTTACAACAACGCGAATAAGGGCTGTTCTAGTTTTTGGGTCTATACTATGTCCGGCCTGAAGCAAACGAGCCATAAATCGTTGGCCGGCATGTAATATACTGATTTTAGAATTAAGGTATATTTCCAAATCTTGATCTTGCGACAGCTTTGCTTGAACCCAGACTTGCGCTTCATTACTTATTTTCGCAATAACTTCTCCACCAGAAAAGCGGCGCCCTAGGGTTAATTGCTCTTGTAGTATGGTGCCATCAAGTTGTGCATAAATATTGTAAAGCCCCAGTTGCTTGGCATGTTTTTTTTGAGTATTAATAATATCTGATTCATTAAAACCATAATCTCTTAACTGACTTGCGGCGGCCTCTCGCTCAGCTTTCCCTAGCAAGTATGCCTTTTCACTCACAGCTTCACCTTTGAGTTTCGTTACTCGCTGCCACTCATCTTCTGCCAATCGGTAGCGGATCTGTGCTTTTGCGACCTCATAGCTATATAAAGTGGCTAACTTTTGCTGACTTTTGACTTTTTCACCCAAGCTCACATAACGTTTTTTAACCTGTGAAGGCACTGCAATGCTCACCAGCTCAGTTGTGAAATCATTATTAATCACCTCAGCAGGCGCTACAGCAACAACTTTGTTGTAACTGAGCACCACTGTACTCACTTCGACCCCACTATTGGCTTGTTGACGCGTCGTTAATTCAATACCGCTGTTGTCTACGTGATCATGATCGTTCTCACTCGCCTTAACCGGCAAAGTAAACATCAGTGCTAATGCATATACACGCACATTCAAACCCATAGACTTAATGTCTATAAAATTAATTTTTTTCATATTTTGATTCTCAGTAATTAAAAAAGGAACAGTTTGATTTAATTACTAAGCTAGAGGAGGTCGAAGCGGGACTTTGTATTGGGCATTTATAAACACATGTTGTGTATGATGATGATGTACAGACTTATAACCGGTGTTATTTGTTAAAGCCCCCATCCATAAATCATGGCTCAAATGGCACACATGACAATGGGCATCATTTGCGGCTTCTGATAACTGTGCACTTAAATTGTCATGTTGTATTTTATGGCGTTCATGATCATCGGAAGCCTGACAGTGCGCTTCTAAAATTTGAGTCGCATCAAGCAGGTGTGTTGTCAAATGAAAAGCATCATTGTTTTTAGCTACATCGAAACTATCCAGCAAAGGCTGGCATAGTAACAACAAGACTAAAATAAATGATTTATACATAGAAACCAAAAAATGAGGGTGTTAAACAGTAACATACCCAACTACGCCCCCTAACTCAAGAAAAAAGCATAGGCTTAAGCACAAGCGCTCCATTTGCGGGTGGCTTGATCAACAAACGACAAAAGCTTAATGCAAATAATTCTATTCTAATTGTTTAAAAACAAACTGTAATACGAATCAAAACCAATTGCAAGCAAATGATTTATAAGCATTTTTATTGACAGGGCAGTGTTTTTGGATAAACTGGCGACAATTAAATTTATGAAGGTGAATAGTATGCAAGGTAAGCAAAAAGTCATTGATGCATTTAATGCACTTCTGGCAAACGAGTTAGCGGCAATTGATCAGTACTTTATCCATTCACGCATGTATGATGATTGGGGCCTGGGCAAACTATATGAGCGCCTTAATCATGAAATGGAAGAGGAAACAACCCACGCTGATTGGCTTATTAAGCGTATACTATTCCTCGAAGGTGTACCTAATATGACTAATCGTCGTGATTTACTGATTGGTCACGACGTAAAATCAATGATGCAAAACGATTTAACACTTGAGCTTGAAGTCGTCTCCAGTGTTAAAAATGCAATTGCAATTTGCGAGCAAGAACAAGATTATCAATCTCGTGAAGTATTATCGAAACTATTATTCGATACGGAAGAAGATCATGTGTATTGGCTTGAACAGCAACTTGGTTTAATGGAAAAAATTGGTTCGCAAAATTACATTCAATCTCAAATTGGGTAAGGCACTATCATGAAAGGAAATAAAGACGTTATTATTGCTTTAAATAAGGTGCTCGCAAATGAACTTGTTGGCATTAATCAGTATTTTTTGCATGCGCGTATGTTTAAAGATTTTGGTTTTATGCAACTAGATAAAGCAGACTACAAAACATCCATTCAAAAAATGAAAAACGCAGACCGAATAATTGAACGAATACTATTCTTAGAGGGATTACCAAACCTGCAAGATTTAGGTCGACTAAAAATTGGTGAGAATAGTGAAGAAATGATAGCGGCCAACATGGCATTTGAGCAACTATCGATCATTGACTTAAAGCAGGCGATTGCGCTCGCAGAACAACACCAAGATTACATATCTCGTGATGCGTTAGATAAAATAATGAACGAACAAGAAGAGCAAATTGACTGGCTTGAAACTCAACAACACTTAATTAAGGTGACAGGGATAGAGAATTATTTACAGTCTCAACTCTAATGGAAAAGTCATATACCCATTAAAAAAGGGCTTCTAAGCCCTTTTTTAATCAATGAGAATGTTGATCGTGTTTTAAGCGACTTTGTCGGTTATATCAACAATATCTATTAGTTTCTCATTAAGTATCTTTTTAGTGCAGTTTGTACACTTCCCACATTGTGTACCCACACCCAATTCTTTGCTTAACTCACGCATGCTAGTCGCACCATTTTCGATGGTTTGAACTATTTTCTTGTCTGTGACGCCATGGCATATGCAGATATACATGAATGAAAACCAATCTCAATAACATTAACTGCTGCTAAGTTTAATCTAAACAAAAATAGTTATCAACTCGATATAGATAAAAAATGAGAATTATTGCTATTATAATAAGGTCGGGTAACATAAGTTCCTCTGCTCATTGAGAAACTAGCCGCTTTTTAATTACCGCAAATAGCCGTAAAATCCGAATTATTAAGCTTAATTACACCCTATACCAATGTGCAATGGCTTTAAACAGTAACTCTTCGTCGATTGGCTTGGCGACGAAGTCGTCCATTCCATATTGTAAGCATTTCAATCTATCTTCATTATATGCATTTGCAGTAATGGCAATAATATACGGCGTGCCATACTTGTCAGGCGCATGCTTAATATGATGTGTGCAATCGAAGCCATCCATATTGGGCATTTGGCAATCCATCAATACTAAAGCTGTGGCATGGTGCTCAAGGTGTTTTAACGCTTCAATACCATCAACGGCCTTATGTAAAGTGCAATTTGTTTTACTTAAAATTTTCGATGCAACAATTTGATTGACCATATTATCTTCCACTAATAGCACTTCAACCCCAGCAAGATCAGGTATTTTTTTAAATGCATGAGTTGCTATATCTGAGTTTGTTGCTGTTGCTGGTAATCTCACTTTAAATCGACTGCCCTTCCCAACCTTACTTTCTAATGATAATGATCCGGCCATTGCTTCTACTAAACGCTTTGTTATGGTTAAACCCAATCCAGTCCCCCCATACTTTCTCGTTGTAGACACATCTGCTTGCGTAAACTCTTGAAATAAAATTTCTTGTTGAGCATCTGAAATGCCAATCCCCGTGTCACTCACACAAACTTCAATATGATCTTCGATAAACTCAACCTTTAACGTGACACTCCCCTGCTCCGTAAATTTCCCCGCATTACTCAGTAAATTATTAATCACTTGCGTCGCTCGTAACGAATCAATAAGGATATATTCCGGCAATTTTGCATCTATTGAATACTCAAATGTCACGCCTGACTTTAATCCTGTTTGCCTAAAAACGGCAGCTAAGCTATCAAACATACGAAATGGATCTGTTGCATGCAAATCCAAAGATAATGCACCGGCTTCAATTTTCGAATAATCCAAAATATCATTTAGGATAAGTAATAAATTACGCGCTGATGTTTGAATAATTTCTAGTTGATGTGCGGATTCTTCATCCTCTTCCAATTGCTCCTTTAATAAGCCGGTTAAACCTATAATACCGTTGAGAGGCGTTCGAATTTCATGACTCATATTAGCCAAAAATTGACTCTTTGCTTTGCTGGCATTATTTGCCGCCGCAACAGCAGCAATAAGTTCTTGCGTTTTTTCATCAACTTGTTGCTCAAGCTTTGAATTAAAATCAGTTAACCTCTTGTTAAGTGCCTCATTTTCTCCACTGGCCATTTGCAACTTAGAAAAGTTCATCGTGAGTTTAAACGCAAGTTGATTAAATTGTTGTTGTAATGCAATCACCTCCAAACAGCTGGTATCTGACTGAGAAGAGTCCTCTATTAGCTTATCTGGTTCAAATTTATGAATGTCATCACTGAGCGCTGCAATCGGTTTAACCAGCATTCGGGTTAATTGACTCACAAAAACACTGCTCAAAACAATAATAAAAACAGCTAACAACAGGGATTGTCCCCACGCTGCAGCTGCTGCCAAATTAACATGCTTGCGCTCAAGCATTGTGACTACAGTCCAGCTTAAGGCTTTCGATTTAAATGCCTGACGATAAAATACCTGCCCATGCTTGGTTGTAAACAATTGCTGGTCTTTTGATAACCAGCCATTAAGCACATCTTTTGGCACCAAATCTAACGTATTGAAATCACTTTTCAAAGAGCTATACACCACTTGGTGACGGCCATCAAGTACAATTAACTCCCCTTTTTGAGACAGCAGTTTGGGAATAAACTGTTCAAGCGATTCAAAAATCAATGAGCCTTCCACAACCCCTTTAAACTCTTCCCCCTCAAAAATTGGTGCTGAAATTGCTACAATGGGATCATCACCAAAGCCACGGCCACGGAAAATATAAGAAATGTAGCCGTCAGGATGAAATGGGGCTTGTATAAAATAATCTCGGTCAGCAATTGAGGGTATATCACCAACTAAACTTTCTTTTAATGCCGCGGGATAATAATGTGATACAAATGCTTTTTCATCTGAAACAATGGCTGTGCGAAGCCCTGAGTGCATCGATATTAAACGCTCCAATGCAAAATCTTTGTCAATACCGTGTGCAATTCCTCGAGCCGTCATTGAAATTGCTCTGGTATAACTTTGTAAATAGTCTTCAACTTGCTTATTGATTGTTTCAGACGCTTCACCAAGCTGGGCTTGCACCTCAAACTCTATTCTACTGTAATGATTATTGGTTAAAATAATTGATGTGATCAAAACCACCAACACAACTAACAAACTGATCGTGTAATTAAGTATTGAATAGAGAGGTTGGGCACGCCATAACGCTCTTATAAGAAAAAAGCTCAGTAAATCGATGACGGCAAGGTACAGTGTCGCGTTAATAAAATACTTTGCTAACGCAGTAAATATCACTAATAAAGGGAGTTGTAATACATAAAAGCCAAAAATAAATAACAATGGCAGGCCGATCACAAACCAAAAACTCAGTCCTCGAGTAAAAAATGGTTTTTTCGGACGTACACAAAATAACTGTAGCCAGAGTATTTCTAATAAAAATACCACGGAGGGCCAGCTATGCCCCCATCTATAAAAAATAAAGCTACCGGTAATAGCAATGGCGAGTACGGCATATTGCCAACCAAATAAAACCAAACAACTTAATACAAATAGTTGGCCAAACAAGAACTCTGAACTATCTAAAAACCAAATGGGTAATAGATTGACAAACCCGCCAATAGTCGCCAGAGCTAGCGTGAGTATAATCGGCTTGTATTTGTTATTCAATGCGAGCAATGGCATGTCTCTTAGCTTAAGTCTCTTAAAGGTAAAAGAAAAACACCATTTTGCCAAGTTATATACTGTAACTACGCAATTTTATTAGCGTACATTTAATGTTCAGGACAATCATGACTTTCTATTTGCAAAACGCAGCTAGAAACACCAAACGTTTTTTGCAAAAGTAACTCAACTTGAGATCGACATGACTCGTCATGATTATCTATTGTACAATGATGTTTTAAAACAATATGCGCACCAACAGCCAACTTACCATCTAGCTCACTGATAGCGATATTGTGAACACTTTCAACATGCTCTGTTCGTAGAATTTCACTTTCAATTTGCTGAATTTTTGGTAATTTCACTGACGTAAAAAACAACCCAATAACACAACTACGAATGACTTTCACACCAGTAAACAAAACAAACATAGAGATCAACATACTAGAAATAATGTCAATCACCTCATAGCCCGTGACATAGATCAAAATACCTGCTGCAAACGTTGATATCGTTGACAGAAGATCAAAAAATGAATGTAAAAAAACAGCATATACATTAATGCTGTCTTTTCTACCTTTGTATAACACCCAGGCTGATGCACCATGAAATAAAAACCCAATCGCAGACACCACTGACATCAAATAAGTATTCACTTCAAAATCATGCCCTTGGCTGTGCTCTAAAAATCGCTCTGAGCCCTCAAACAAAATAACCAATGAAATGATTAAATAAAGAGAGCCATTAATTAGCCCCCCTACATATTCGGTTTTTTTATACCCATCATTGAATGTTTTGGCCAAATGAATAGCCAATGTAGAAGCGATTAAAGCAATGAATAAGCTACTGTTATGAACAAATAAGTGACCTGCATCGGCTGCAACAGCAAGTGAATTCGAGAAGTAGGCACCGATTAATTGAATAACCATAAATGTGCAAGTAATTGCCAAAGCAATTAATAATCGAGCTCGAGAAGCACGATGTGTTGTTATGTCCGTCATTGAAGAAGTTGGAAACCTTAAACTGATGAAATGCTACCGCAAGGGTAATGATATACAGTCGCAATTGTAGCCTGAATTTACTTATGACGCATTAAAAACCTCACTATTTACCCATTTCTATTTCCATGTAAAACAGCAAATATATAAATACAGCCATATATTTGTACCCAATTATAGCTAAAATAATTACTTTTTAATGCAGGTTGCGTCGCTGAATAACCTTACTATAGTAAAAAAGGATGTAGTAATAATGTCCTACTCCTATCGTATGTTAATGCGACTTAGATATAGATAACCCATGTTAGTAATGAAAAATTCATGAATGGACGTAGCCATGGCTCGAAAAGAAATTGAACATATCGAACGCCACCCTAAAGTCGTATTATTGTGCAACAAAGTTGAAGAACTCAGTGGGGTCAGTGATATCATTAGTTCGCAAGTCAGTGCTTTTCGCGTACTCACAAAAATGCATGACATAAAAGAAGTGTTACTTGAGTCTCCCCCCCTTGTCATCATTATCGCGATACCTTCTGTCAGTGCTAGTATTGAACTGTATCGGCAGTTAGCACAACTTGGTTTTCTTGATTACCCCCATGAAAATATATTGCTGTGTGAAAACAAGGAATCAGGCGTTGGATTTCGCTGCTGTATGAAGCACGTCTTCAGCGACTATTTCGTTTATAAACCTATGTATGAAAACTATCGATTGCGCATGATATTACATAATGCGTTATTACGCTGTAAAAATGCACACGACACCACACACATACGAGAAGAGCACTTTGGTAAAATTGATGAAAGTCTCAAACAGCTGATTGATGATGCAGCTGTTTATCATGTTGACGCTCAGCAAACTTTAACAAACGCACGAAAAAATTTAGAACAAGCCAAGGGGGTTAATGATATCCAAACGGCATTAATGAAAGAACTCAGGGCACAGCATATTGATCCCTTGCTAGACCAGCTCGAAAAAAAACTCGCTATGAGCATCGAAGAACTTACTAACAACTTAAAAAACAAGCAAATCACTTTGGCTTAGTTGTCAGCACTATTAATTGAAAAATCGTTGCCTGAAACCACCCACTCAGCAACTGAATATGCAGCTGAAGGCTCTTCCGACAAAGTAATTGCACTGACCAATCGTAATATCAAAATCATGGTCGTTGAAGACAATGAAATTTATCGTGAAATGATCAGTAAAATCCTGATTGACGAAGGACATAATGTAGAAGCGGTATCAAGTGGCTTAGTGGCAATTAAAAAGCTCAAAAAACAAAAATACGATATGATCTTCATGGATTTATTTATGCCAGAGCTTGATGGATATAATACTACCAGAAACATTCGTAATATTAACCACTGTAAAAATTTACCAATTGTTGCGCTTACAAGTAATAAAAACAAAGAGTTAATTCGAAAGTGGGCAACACTTGGATTAACAGCATATATTGCAAAGCCATCTACTAAGCACTCAATATTAAAAACCGTCGAAAAAGCAAAGCGAGCCTTAGCCAGTTAATAGCAAGGATAGACAGATGAGTTCATTACTGGATGCGCTACCTCTTTTAGAGGTCACTGAAAATGGAGAAGTTTGCGCTGCGAACAATCCCGCGTGTGAGCTACTCAACGTCACAATAAATGAACTCCTTGGGAAACCTTTAGCATCACTCTTTGCATTCACACAGCACGTTTCTTATCAGTGCATTAAAATGAATGAGTCAAAAAGTATTACTGCGTATTTTAAAAATAGATTTCCTTATACATTACACTGCTATAAAACAAAACCCAATCATTACGACATACTCATCACTTGTAATCAAACCTATGCCATTACACCGTTAACACCTAACTCAAGTTATATTCTTGATACCGCAATTTCCTGTGCCAAAATAGGGATTTGGCGAGTTGATAACTCACTCAACAATGTTTATTTCTCAGACAGTTTTTATCAGCTTATTAAAAAATCGCGCGCGCAAGGCTTATCTTGGGATCGATTTGTTTCTTTGATCCACCCAGAAGATCAACTTACCTTAAAGTCATTTTTCACTAATTCCATCGCAAATGTACCCTTAAGTCTTGAATTCAGAATGACCATACATGGCCACCTACATTGGTATCAACTCCTTGCAAACCAGCCCAATAATTATAAAAAATACTGGTATGGTACGTTACAGGAGTGCAGCCAAGAAAAACAAATGACAAAAGCATTGTCTGAGGCCAATGAAAATCGCCGCATTGCTTTAGAAGCGGGTAAAATCGGTAATTGGAGCAGCGTAAAACGCAATGGCCATTGGGAATGGGAGTGGGATAAACAAGCCAATGCAATTTTTCAAATGGACCTAACTGAAGATAGCAAAATAACAAGCTGGTTGAGAACATTCACCCACAAGACACCTCGAATGTATTTAAAGCCTTCAGACACGCACTTGATACCGGACATGAGTTTGAGCAAGAATGTCGATATATTCAACCTTCAAACAATATTATTCATGTTTTGGTAAAAGGCCTTGTAAATAAAAATGACCAACTCGAAAGTACTCGTATGGATGGCGTTGTCATTGACCAAACAGCTGCCTATAAAACCAAAGCACAGCTACAAGAAATAAACTTAAGTTTAGAGGAAAAAGTTCGAGCTAGAACCACGGAATTAAATAAAGCACTTGAACATGCTGAAACAGCAAACAAGTCTAAATCGGATTTCCTTTCAATGATGAGCCACGAGCTACGTACACCGATGAATGTCATTATCGATGCACTTGACTTACTTACCCTCCAACAAAATAGTTTTGAAGAACAAGAGTTGTTAGATACGGCATCAATTTCAGCCAATAGCCTCGTAGCAATACTCAATGATATTTTAGACATTACGAAAATAGAAGCTGGCAAGTTAGAGCTTGATTGTATTAGCTTCGACTTTTCAGAGTTACTCTATAACATTTTGGTTGTGTTTGGCCCCATTGCGCGCAGTAAAGGGGTTAATTTGTCCGTATTTGAATCACATACCCTCCCTTTAACAATACACAACGACGACAATAGGATCAGACAAGTACTGTTTAACCTTATAAGTAATGCCATCAAATTTAGCGGGAATGATGAAACACACACTGGAACCGTTGATATTTCAGTTGACTGGCAGCCTGAAAATGAAATTATCCATACCCTCGTTATTTCAGTCAAAGACAATGGCATTGGTATTGATAAAGACACACAAAAAAAATTATTTTCCCCGTTTACACAAGGAGACAAAACCACCACTCGTCGCTTTGGGGGAACAGGGTTAGGGCTTGCAATATGTGGCAGGTTGATTGATTTGATGGGTGGTCAATTAAATCTACACAGCGAATTGAATATAGGCAGCACATTTACAGTACGCATACCGACTTGGCAATTCGAGCCTCGTAAAGTAGATACGCTTTTTTCGGTTATCACCCTCATTTGCTCAAATTCAACGGCACAAAATATACAACAACTTATCAAAATAGTTGATATGTTTTGCAATGAAGTTCATGTGATTGATTGGGATGCCTTACCCCAATTAGATAAGCTCAGTACTTATATACTCGCTGTCGATAACATGCAGTCCTCGTTACAATACAATATGTTAAAAACGATTGACCACAATGCGGTCGTCCTTATGGAAAAAGGTGACATAACACAGCTTAAACAATTAGTTAAAGGCACTCCTACTGAGTTTTTGAGTACACAGACACTATTTTCTATACAAAAACTTTTGAGCCGACTGCTACATACTCGTAATGACTCAACTTACAGTCTTAAGACAACAGATTTTGACCTGAACCTTGTCTGTGATCCCTCCTTGCATAATCAAAGTGCAGATATTGACACGCCACTTATTCAGGTCTGTGACACCTCTTCGCGTTATGCCACAGCTGACGCCAATAAACATGATAACCCTACCATTTTACTGGTCGAAGATAACCCCTTTAACCAGAACCTAATGACCAAACAACTCAATAAACTAGGCTATCAATGTGATATCGCTGAAAATGGGGTTTTAGGTTTAAAGCAATGGCAAAATAAAGCGTATACCTTGATTTTAACTGACTGCCATATGCCTGAAATGGATGGCTATGAGATGACACAGCAGATCCGTGAAATAGAGAATAATTTAGACAAACCACACATTCCTATAATAGCGGTGACAGGAGCTGCGATGAAGGGCGACAGGGACTATTGTTTATCTAAAGGCATGTCTGACTTTATTAGTAAACCGATTACCTTAGCCAAATTTAAAAATGTAATTGGGAGGTGGTATGAAGGAGCGTGAAGTAGGTGAGTTACAAACCATAAATCAACAAGTAATGATTGACCTTATAGGCAATGACCACAATGAAATTATGCGCTTTCAACAACAATTTTTATTACAAGCAAAACAAAGCTTACAACATATCGCCACATTTTATCGTACCGAGCAACTGGCAAAAATAAAAGAAGAAGCGCATTTTTTGAAAACCTCGGCCAAAGCCGTCGGCGCCGAAATTTGCGCTCATCATTTACAAACCCTTGAAAACTCTTCACAAGAACAAGATAAAGCCACCTGTAAATTACACATTCAGAGCCTGAGCGAAGAATTGAAACGGGTGTATCACTGTATTACACCTAATGGCTGACACCAATTCACCTCGCTTTATCTAAAGCACCTTACTGGCTGCTATGAGCGCGAAGCAGACGGCCAGCAAACTCGTTTTTGGACAAAAACGTTTTAGGTCGTCGGCTGTATTAGGTGAATTTCGCATAAAAATTCTATGGGCTAACGCTTCAATAAGCGGTGAGTAACAGTTTGCTAAAATGTGGAATGCAGTGACACTGAGCAAACTGTTACTAAC